>RGYP01000318.1 GCA_010031985.1 Gammaproteobacteria bacterium | reverse complement strand
ACCCGCGACGTAGCCTTGCTGAGAAAAACCTATGTCGATGGACTCGGCCTCGTGATGCGGGGTCCGCTGCGCCAATCCGCAGAGACCGTGACCGCGCAACGACGGTTGTGGGGAATGCCTTCGGACATGTCGTGGGAGGTGTACGTACTGGAGCGAGAGGGTGTCGCCGACGCGATCAAGATCATTGCGGTGATACCCGATCGCGAAACTCCGGTGATACGCCGCAGTTTCGATCGCGAGGAGACCGGCCCTTATGCGCTTGGCTTTCCGACCCGCGACGTGGAGATGATTGATCAAAGAATGATCGACCGGGGATTCAAGCGCACACTTCCGACCGTCAACCGCTATTCGCTGCAGCTTCGTGACGGTACGCCGTATCCCATCACCGAGGCCAGTTACGAGGTTGCAGACAACACCCGCCTCGTCGTGCTCTCGCGTGGTAACGGCTTGCCTCAAAACGGAACACTGGATCTCGTCACTGGGGTGGGTGGTCCCGCGTACTCCAGTTTGATCGTCGAAAACTCGGCGGCGATGGAGTCGTTCTTCACGCAGGTTCTCGATTTCGAACGACGCACGAGTCGCGAGTGGAGCAACTTTTCGCCGCGCTTCAGATACGTGACTTTGCATGCGCTCGGCGCCCGCACCGGGAATCTCGGACTCGTGGAATATGCCAGTGAAGATCGACGAGCGGGGATGGGTGTGCCACCGCGGCCCCCAAACCGAGGGCTCGCGGGCTGGACGTTTCCGGTCCGTTCGCTATCCGCGATTTTACGTCGTGCAGAGGTTTACGGAGCGACCGTGCAGGCTGGCCCGACGGTCTTTGACGATCCGCGTTTCGGTCGGGTGACGGCAGCGAGCCTGCTTGCTCCGAACGGATTCTTGATCGAAGTTTTCGAGACGATTAGCCGGTGATCCTCGACATCGCCACCAAAGAATTTCGACAGATCTTGCGCGACGGTCGTTTTCGACTGGCGGCCGCGCTGTTCATCATGCTGACGGCGATAGCCTTTTTCACTGCCTCGCAGCGTTATCAATCGCTTTCGGCGGAGCGGACGCGTGCGCAGCAGGAAGTTGCCCTGCAATGGATGGAGCAGGGCGAAAAGAACCCGCACTCGGCGGCCCACTACGGCCAATACGCATTTCGTCCGGCGTTGCCCCTCGCGTTCTTCGATTCTGGCGTTCAGGCTTTCGAAGGGGTGTCGATCTGGCTCGAAGCGCACAAGCGAAACTACGCAGTAGGGCGGCCTGCAGACGACATGTCACCGCTTGCGCGTTTCGGCGAAATCTCGCTGGCGTACATGTTGCAAGTCCTCTTGCCGCTGATTTTAGTGTTGATCGCCTACCCGTCGTTTGCAGCGGAGCGAGAGTCGGGAACGCTACGGCAAGTGATGGCGAGCGGCGTCACGGGCGGTCAGTTGTTCGTCGGTAAATTCGTCGGTCTTTCGGCCTCGGCGCTGCTGCTGATGCTGCCCATCGTCGGATTCTCGTTGCTGGCACTTGGCTGGTCGTCGGGGGCGATGTGGTTGTCACACGCCGTTTTGCTATGCGCGCTCTATCTCTGGTACGTCGGGCTGATGCTGGGACTTGCCCTGCTCGTCTCGGCAGTCGCGGCGACGGCCCGTACGGCGCTGTTGATTTTGCTGATCATCTGGGCGTTCGGAAATTTTGTGGTACCGAGAATCGCCGCCGACATGGGTCGACTTGCGTCGCCGACGCCGTCCGCCGACGCATTGTTGCGAGCCATCGAAAATGATCTGGCGGCAGGAATCGATGGCGAGACACCCGCGGCGAAGATCGAGAAGAGACGACGGCAGCTCCATGCCCTTTACAAGGTCTCCTCCGATGCAGAATTGCCGATCAACATTCAGGGCGTGATATTCGGCATTCAAGACGAAATTTCGGATGCGGTTTACGACCGGCACTTCTCAGCGCTCGAAGCGGCGATTGATCGACAGATAGATATCTTCGAGGCCGCAAGCATCCTCTCGCCACGCATGGCAGTCATGCTGGTGTCACAGGAACTTTCGGGAACCAGCATCGGGCATCAGCGTCAGTTCGCAAACGGTGCCGAGGCGTTTCGGCGCGAACTCATGGGTACGTTGAACCGCGACATCACGCTCAACTCGCGTTCGGGTGACAACGCTTATCGCTCGAGTGCAGATCTGTGGCGTGAGGCGGGCGAATATCGCTTCGTACCGGAGCAACTTGGGGCAAGCATCGCGCGCTGCGGTGCGCCTCTGACGGTACTCGTTCTATGGAGTCTCTTGATCGGCGGGCTCGGTTGGGTCGCAGCACGTCGCCTCGGGTCCCTCGGATGACCAGTGCGGTGGACATTCTGGTCAGCGAATTCACGCTGCTGCGTCGCGAGAAAATACTCCCGTGGGTGCTCTTCGGCCTGTTGCTCGCCATGGTATTTGCAGGAATCAGCGGCCGGATGATCGTCAACGAACAACGCATGGTCGCCATCGCAGCGAGCGAAGAGGCGGGCGTGCTCGTCGACTCGCTGAAGCTGCAGGCCGC
>RGYP01000317.1 GCA_010031985.1 Gammaproteobacteria bacterium | reverse complement strand
CTCGGGGTCGCCATTGCGCAAGATGCGCGGGTAGCGCAGCAGGTGAAGCTGCGCCAGTCGGCATACACCGTGCTCGGGGCGCAGATGGGCCTGATGGGTGCGATGGCTTCGGGTCGTGCCCCTTATGACGCCAATGCGTTTCGTGCCGCCGCAGAGCGCGCGGCCGCCATGGGCAACTACGTGCCAGAGTTGTTTCCGGCGGGCTCGATCACCCCGAGCAGCAAGGCGAAGCCCGAGTTGTGGCAGCAGCAGGCCGAGTTCCAGCGCCTGATGAAAGACATGCAGACCAAGGTCACCGCGCTCGCGACCACGGCGCGCGGTGGCGACCTCGAGGCCATCAAGCCGGCGTTCGGTGCGACCGGTGCGAGTTGCAAGGCCTGTCATGACAAGTACAAGGCCGATTGAAGGGCGATCAAATCTTTGATGACCGATCTCCCCCCGACGACGCTGTCGCGAGCCGGCGGCGTCATCCACTACGTCGTGTCGGGGCGCAACCACGCCCCGGCACTCGTCCTGTTGCATCCTCTGGGCGCGAGCCTCGCGAGCTGGGACCCGCAGCTCGCCGAATTCGAGCGGTTCTTTCGCGTCGTTCGCATCGACCTGCGGGGTCACGGTCGGTCAACGTTCGATGAAGCTTCGGCACGCTCCTGCAGCCTGCAGGATAGGGCGCTCGACGCGCTCGCCGTACTCGATGCGCTGCGGATCGAGCGTGCGCATTGGTGCGGTTCGTCGATCGGTGGCGTGACGGCGCTGCAGGCGGCGATCATGGCGCCGCGGCGCGTGCTGCGACTGGTGGTGGCCAACACTGCGCCTGATGCCGACCTTGCGGCGCGTCTCGGTGAGGTGCAGGCACCGACCCTGGTGATTGCCGGTGCGCACGATCCCTCGATCCCCGTCGAGCAGGCCGAAGAATTGGCCGGCGGCATATCCGGCGCCGATCTCGTGGTGCTCGATGCGGCGCAGCTGTCGCACATCGATCAGGCCGAAGATTTC
This sequence comes from Gammaproteobacteria bacterium, assembly GCA_010031985.1. Lineage (GTDB taxonomy): Bacteria > Pseudomonadota > Gammaproteobacteria > Steroidobacterales > Steroidobacteraceae > UBA964. The sequence continues at coordinate 1,527 of RGYP01000317.1, read as the reverse complement.
ACCCGCACGGTCGTCGATTTTCTGCGCGACTGATGGCCGACCTCGCACCCTCGTCGTACGTTCCGTTCTGGTTGGGAGGTGCCATTCGCGGTCGAGTCCGTCGTGATGTCGCGCGGGTGCTCGCCGAATTGCCAGGCATCGAAGCGGCCGATCTCGGATTCCGCTTGAGTGAACCTGGCGTCTCCCGCTCGGCGCGTAGCCGCGCCTTGCAACAGGTCGCGCAAGGTCTGCATCGCAAGGGTTTGATCGCGGACTGGCGGAACGAGCATTCGGCGGTGCTCGATGACGACGGCGCGGAAATCGCGCGCTGCGAGCGTGGTGCCTTTCGTACGCTCGGTCTGCAGAATCGTGCCGTGCACGTGAACGGCTATCGCGCCGACGGCCGGGTTTGGGTGGCGCGTCGCAGTGAACTGAAGCGAGCGGATCCCGGCAAGCTCGACAACCTCGCCGCAGGTGGCGTCTCGGCTGGCGAATCGGCGCGGCGTACGGCGCTGCGCGAGGCGTGGGAAGAGGCGGGCGTGCCGGTCGGGCTCGCGCGGCGCGTCGATTTTCCGGGGATGATCATCCGCAGTCTTCGCGAGACGACCTTCGGCATGCACGATGAACTCGTCATCGTGGCCGATCTCGAATTGCCCCTCAACTTCGAACCCATCGGGCGCGATGGTGAGGTCAGCGAATTTCTTTGCTTGTCGATCGCCGAGGTCGAGGCGGCCTTGGCGGCCGGTGAGTTCACCGTCGAGGCGGCGCTTGCTCTGCGCGAGTCTCTGGATAGGCGAGCGTTGGCAGGGCTGCGCCCGTGACTCGATGCGGCACCCACTCGGTGAGTGCCTGTGCGCCCAAAGATTCGTAGAACTCTCGCGCCGGGGTGTTCCAGTCAAGCACGGCCCATTCGAGTCGCGTGAGTTGCTCATCGACGCAGCGCTTGGCGAGGTTCGCAAGCAGCGCCTTGCCGATCCCACGACCCCGAAATTCCGGGCGGACGAAGAGATCTTCCAGATATATGCCGTGACGCCCGCGGAAGGTGGAGAAGTTGTAGAACCAGAGCGCGAATCCGGCGACCCGCGTTTCGCCTCGCTCGCTCCATTCGGCGACGTCGCTGAACACCCGCGGTGTGGGACCGAACAAGGCCTGCTCGAGCGCGGGCCCCGTGGCGTCGACCTGATCGAGCAGTTTTTCGTAATCGGCCAGCTCGCGGATCAGTTCGAGCAGGGTGGCGGCGTCGTCGTGGCGAGCGGGTCGCAACTTCAGCATGGCGTCTCCGGGGTCTACGCGGCCGCGCCGGTCGCGCGGCATATAATGATGCCGCAACGGCTGACGATGCCGTAACCGATTTTTCACGGAGTTCGACATGCAGATCCAGGGCAGCACGGTAGTGGTGACGGGCGGCGGGCGTGGCATCGGGCGCGACATGGCACGCGCATTCGCGGCGCGCGGTGCGAACGTCGCACTGTTCGATCTCAATCAGGCCGATCTCGACGAGACCGTGCGTCTCTGCGAGGCCGAGGGCGTGAAGGCGCGAGGTTACCT
>RGYP01000316.1 GCA_010031985.1 Gammaproteobacteria bacterium | reverse complement strand
GTGACGCTGGCCGAAGGCGGTGCGGTGTTGCGGGCCGCGGCCTACGCGTCGCTGACGGTGCTGTTGTGTATCGCCGCTGCAGCTGCAGGGCGTTTACTCGCCAGCAGTTGAAAGATTTGGTAGTCAAAGATTCAAGGACTTGATGCTCACATGCTCGACTCGAAGCAACTCAGAACAGATACCGAAAACGTCGCGCGCAATCTCGCGCGGCGCGGCTTTGTGCTCGACCTCGCTGCGTTTCGCAGTCTCGAAGAGCGTCGCAAGCAAGTGCAGATCGAAGCCGATCGCCTGCGCGCCGAACGCAATGCCAACGCCAAGGCGGTCGGCATGGCCAAGGGTAAAGGTGAAGATGCAAGTGCGCTCCTCAAGCGGGGCGAGGAACTCACGCAGCAACTCGCGAGCGCCGAGACCGCGCTGACTGCCGTACAAGCCGAGTCGGACGCGTGGCTCATGGGTCTGCCCAATCTGCTGCACGACTCGGTCCCCGAAGGTCGTGATGAGCACGCCAACGTCGAGGTGCGTCGTCACGGCACACCGCGCCGCTTCGAGTTCACGCCACTCGATCACGTCGATGTCGGTGCCAAGCTCGGTGGTCTCGATTTCGAAGCGGCCGGACGAATTTCCGGCTCACGCTTCGCCGTACTGCGTGGCGGCATTGCGCGTCTGCATCGGGCGCTCGCGCAGTTCATGCTCGACCTGCACACCGGTGATCACGGCTATCAAGAAATTTACGCGCCATACATCGTCTCCGGCGACGCCCTCACCGGAACCGGACAGTTGCCGAAGTTCGAGCAAGATCTCTTTGCGCTCAAAAGTGATCGTGCGCTCTATCTGATCCCGACTGCCGAAGTGCCGGTCACCAATCTCGTGCGCGAGCAAATCTTGAGCGCCGAGCAGCTGCCCATGCGCTACGTTGCGCATACGCCGTGCTTTCGCTCCGAGGCTGGCGCTGCAGGCAAAGACACGCGCGGCATGATTCGTCAGCACCAGTTCGACAAGGTCGAGCTCGTGCACGTCGTTAAGCCCGCCGATTCCTACGCAGCGCTCGAGCAGCTCACCGCTCACGCCGAAGAGGTGCTCAAAAGACTGGAGTTGCCGTACCGCGTGCTCGCGCTGTGTGCGGGCGACATCGGTTTCGGCAGCAGCAAGACCTACGATCTCGAAGTCTGGTTGCCGGGACAGGGTAAATATCGCGAAATCTCCTCGTGCAGCAACTGCGAGGCTTTTCAGGCGCGGCGCATGCAGGCGCGTTGGCGCAACCCCGAAACCGGAAAGCCCGAGCCTTTACACACGCTCAATGGTTCGGGCGTCGCCGTGGGTCGAGCGATGGTCGCCGTGCTCGAGAATTACCAGAACGCCGACGGCTCGGTCACGGTGCCTGCCGCATTGCGTCCGTACATGGGTGGCCTCGAGCTGCTACGCCCGATTTAGGCGATATCCAGGGCGCAGATTCGAAAACCAGTCGCTCGACAAGGCATAATCTGGGGGCTGATACGTCCGCGAGGGCACCGGAGAGGTGGCAGAGCGGTTGATTGCACCGGTCTTGAAAACCGGCGTCCCTTCACGGGGACCGTGAGTTCGATGAGGTTCAGAGGTTTCCAGGGAGTCTGTCGACCGTGGCTCGAATTCAAGCGGGCCCAGTCTTACAAATCAATGAGTTGCGATGTCACGTCTTTGATTGTGACTGTCAAAACAACTTGTAATCCCTTGAAGCGAGATCTCTCGCTCTGGGAATCAGTCACTTACGCTGCAGAAGTGCTTACACACTCGTCGCTGAGTCAGACGATGCGCGCGTCGACCTATTGAATAATTCACCAGCGATGAGCCAGAGCGAGAAATAGAAGATCGTGAAGATAGGCAGTAATGTCCACTCGAGCGCGGCGGCAACTAAGAAGATGACGAGCTGCGTCAAAGCCATGAGTCGCAGTGTCCAGGTGAGCCCCCGTGCCTCAAATTTTGTGATCAGAGCTCCCACGACGCCGATGAGCAGGAGTCCATAGAACATCAAATTCCTTGGATCCTCTTCATTGCCGATGATGCCCACTGCGAGGTTCGCCCACACCATCAAAAAGCCGCCGATGACCGTCATGAACGCTGCCAGACGGTAGGTCCATCGATTCGACATGCGCATTGCAAGCTCGAAGCCAGCGCATACGACGCCGACCATCACGCCGAACACTACGAAATCGAAAGCTGTCCAAGCGCCTTGACCCGTCAAGCGCATCAGCAGCCAAGGTGTCGCCAGTGCGAGTAAACCACCAGCCCATAGAGCAATACGCCAAAAAGGGATCGGGTGTAACGATGAAGGTTGCATGAAATGAAGTTTATCTCGCTGCCAAGAATCGGTAAAACCGAGAAGTGATTAAATTCTGTTCATGCAGCCTGAGTGATGACAATTCAATCTGGCTAACGAGCTGTATTGTTTTCGTACCAGCCCCGAGTTCGATTCACTACGCGAACAACCGCCAGCATGAGCGGAACCTCGATGAGCACGCCGACAACGGTGGCGAGCGCGGCACCCGACTGTAGGCCAAATAAACTGATCGCGGTG
>RGYP01000315.1 GCA_010031985.1 Gammaproteobacteria bacterium | reverse complement strand
CCGATTCCGGGCGCTCTCGGCACGCACTACCGCAAGAATCTCGGCGGGCAGGCCGTGCTCGGGCCCGATCTCGCCTATATCGACACGATCGACTACAGCGTCGATGCGACCCGCGAACAAAGTTTTTACGACAACGTGCGGCGTTATTGGCCGACGCTCGCGACCGGCACGCTGCTGCCCGACTACGCCGGGATCCGCCCCAAAATCCACGGTCCGGGTGAAAAACAACCGGACTTCCGCGTCGATGGCCCCGAGATGCACGGCCTCGCCAATCTCGTCACGCTGTTCGGCATCGAGAGTCCGGGCCTCACGAGCTCACTCGCTCTCGGTGAGGAAGTCGCCGCGCGACTGCTCGGCGCTCAAAATAATCACTCGCAGTAATAGGCGCCTTTGGCGAAAGGTTCGCCGTTGATGTCCTGCGCTCGCGAGTGGTAGCCGGTCGCGTGAAAGCGGCGCCATCGGCTATTCATCGATGAGCAGATGGCATCGCCCGTAGCCTGAAGTTCTGCCGGCACCGGCCCGAAGGCCGCCGGGTTATCCCAGCCCGCCTTGCCATCGAGCGTGATGAGCCGCGGCGGCGCAGCACCCTCGAAAGCGCCCGGGCGCAAGGCGAGCGTGCAGCCGGCGACCCCAACCCAAATTGCCAGCAAGCTGACAACACGACAAAACCGCATGACGAGACCTCGAGTGACCGTTGACGACGATCAAACGTAGCCAACGAATCATGCCGAGGCGATCAAAAACAAAGATTTAAGTGTGCTGGGATACGCTCGCAGCCTGCCGGATCAACTCCGGCCCCGCGCCGCGCTCGCGAGCACCCTCGGACAGCAGTCGCCGATATTCCCGCGAGCCGGGGGCGTGGCTCAAAAGCCCGAGCAGGTGGCGAGTGATCGCGGGCAGTCGCTCGCCCTTGGTCATTTCGCGCTCGGCGTATTCGGCCATGCGCTCGAGGTGCGCCGCGATCGACGGTGGTTTGTAACCGCGATCCCCATCGAGAGCGGCGAAGATCTCGCCGAGGACCATCGGCCGATGATATGCCTCGCGGCCGAGCATCACGCCATCGGCCCACTCCAGTGCCTCGAGCGAGGAGTCTGCTTTTTTGAGTCCGCCGTTCAAGATCACCGGCATGTCGGGAAAATCTTCTTTCAGGCGCCGCACGACGTCGTAGCGCAGCGGCGGGATCTCGCGATTATCGGCGGGCGACCAATTACCGAGCACGGCCTTGCGCGCATGCACGATCACGCAGTCCGCCCCCGCCCCTCGTACCGCGACCATGAAGTCACAAAGCTTGTCGTAATCCGTCTCATCGAAGCGCTGTACGGCCTCATCGAGATCGCTACGGTTGGAACGCAGGGTGCCGATCCGCATTTTCACGGTCACCGGCAAGTCGACCGCCTCGCACATCGCCGCCACGCAATCGGCGACCAGGTCGGGCTCGTTCATCAGACACGCACCGAAAGAGCCTTTTTGGACTTTGTCGGAGGGGCAACCACAGTTGAGATTGATCTCATCGTAGCCCCACTCCTCGCCGTAACGCGCGGCGGCGGCGAGATAATCGGGCTCGCAGCCGCCCAACTGCAGCGCCACCGGGTGTTCCTCGCGGGAATATTCCAGCAGTTTTTCGCGATCGCCACGCAAAATCGCCGAGGCGGTCACCATCTCGGTGTAGAGCAGCAAATCGGGCGAAAAACCGCGCAGAAAATATCGGCAGTGCCGATCGGTCCAGTCCATCATCGGCGCGACCGAGACGCGGCGGTCTAAAAACGGGCGACTCATCCTAAACCTTTCGCGGGGCTCGCATTTGGCACCCGCAAGATCCATCAACGAAGCAAGTATACGATCTTATAGTACGCCTGCCCCAGGCCTTCGCGTATGGCGGTATCGGTCTTCAGCAAGGCTCGCGCATCGGGCAGCCATGCATCATGCCAACGTCGCGCCAGCGGAATATCGATGTCCACCGGGAATGGCGTGACCACGAAACCGGCCTCGCTGAAAATCGCTGCAGCGCGCGGCATGTGACTCGCCGAGGTCACCAAAATGATCGATGGACGACCCTCGCCGAATAAGGGTCTGATCAAGCGCGCTTCATCGGCGGTATTCGAAGCCCTGCCCGACAAAATGATCCGTGGCTCCGCCACACCCCCATCAATCGCGAGTTCACGAGCGAGTTCGCCCTCGGCGGGCAAATCGTCGGAGAAATAATTACCGCTCGAGAAAATCACGCGCTCGGCTCGATCCGCCTGCATCAACTCAATTCCCGCAAAGACGCGATCAACCGAGGTGCCCCACTCGGGCATGGGCCCGCTGCGCCCCAGGGTGTACCCGAGACTGCCGGCGAGCACGACCACGGCTTCTCGCCTCGGGACTTCGGCAGGCTCGAGGCGGACAACGTTACCCTGAATAAGCAACAGCACACGATCGGCCACCACGGGTAGCGACGCCAACAGCAGAATCAGCGCCGCCGCTGCCGCCAACAACCGCTTGCGGAAAATCAGTGAAGCGACGATCAGCGCGAACACCACCACGATCGGTGAAAAAATCACCGGCAGTATTTTATTAAGATACACGCTACCCCCAAC
>RGYP01000314.1 GCA_010031985.1 Gammaproteobacteria bacterium | reverse complement strand
CGCACCATCGCGCAGGCGCTCGGCTTGCACGAGACGCTCACCGAGGCCATTTGCCTGGCGCACGACCTCGGCCATACGCCGTTTGGGCACGCTGGGCAGGATGCGCTCAACGATTGCATGCGCGACTATGGCGGCTTCGAACACAATCTGCAGTCGCTGCGCGTCGTCGATCTGCTCGAGGAGCGTTATGCAGACTTCCCGGGACTCAACCTGACCTTCGAAACCCGCGAGGGTATTCTCAAACATTGTTCGGCCAACAATGCGCGGCAGCTCGGTGAACTCGGCGAGCGATTTTTGCGCCGCCAGCAGCCCGGGCTAGAAGCGCAGCTCGCCAACCTTGCCGATGCGATCGCCTACAACAACCACGACGTCGACGACGGTTTGCGCTCCGGGTTGGTGGAAATCGACGCACTTCGCGAGGTCGCCTTGTTCGGTCGCGAACATGCGGCGGTGCTCGAGCGCTATCCGCAACTCACCGGACGCCGCGTGATCCACGAGACCATCCGCCGCATGATCAATCGCGTGGTCGTCGACGTAGTCAGCACCAGTCGCGGGCGCATCGCCGATGCGGGCGTACGCGACATCGACGACGTGCGCAGTCAGCAGAGACCGCTTATTTCTTTGAGTGATGCCGCATATGCCGAACATCTCGAACTCAAGCGTTTTCTGAACGCCAATCTTTATCGCCATCACCGCGTGCTCGGAATGACCGACAAGGCGCGTAAAGTGCTGCGCGAGCTGTTCGAGGGGCTGATGCGCGACATCGATCTGCTGCCACGCGAGCATCGTGATGCGGCGGCAACGGCGGAGTCGACCGCGGGACTCGCGGGCCGCGCGCGCGTGGTTGCCGACTACGTGGCCGGCATGACCGATCGTTACGCCATCGGCGAGCATCGGCGCCTGTTCAGCGCCGACGATCCGCTCTAGAGTTTTTGTGCCTCGTCGCGCAACTCGCGACGCAGAATCTTGCCGACGTTGGTCTTGGGCAGTTCGTTGCGAAAATAAACGTAGCGCGGCACCTTGTAGCCGGTGAGCGCGGCGCGGCAGTGTTCGATCACGTCGTTTTCGGTGAGCTTCGGGTCTTTGCGCACCACGAACAACGCGACGGCTTCGCCCGACCGTTCGTCGGCCTTGGCGACTGCGGCAACTTCCAGCACGCCCGGGTGGGTGACGGCGACGCCCTCGACTTCGTTGGGATAAACGTTGAAGCCCGAGACGTTGATCATGTCCTTCTTGCGATCTTCGATGTAGACGAAGCCTTTGTCGTCCATGCGTCCGATGTCACCGGTCCGTAGCCAACCGCCGGGCAGCATCACCTTCGCAGTTTCTTCGGGGCGGTTGTAATAGCCCTGCATGACTTGCGGACCGCGTACGCAGATCTCGCCGAGCTCGCCCGTCGGCAACATGTTGCCGTTGTCATCGGCGATGCCGATCTCGGTCGACGAGATCGGCAGGCCGATGGAATCGTTGAAGTCGACGGCGATCGGATTGATGCAGGCGGCCGGGGAGGTTTCGGTGAGGCCCCAGGCCTGAGTGAGGATGCAGCCCGTCACCTGCTTCCAGCGTTCGGCCACGGCGCGCTGCACGGCCATGCCGCCGCCCAGTGTGCAGCGCAGTTTGCTGAAATCGACTTGCTCGAACCCTGGCGTGTGCAGCAGAGCATTGAAGAGCGTGTTGACACCCGAAATGTAGGTGAAGCGATATTTTTTGAGCTCGGCGACGAAGCCCGGAAAATCACGCGGGTTGGTGATGAGGATGTTGGTCCAACCCAAACGCAGGAACAGGATGCAGTTCGCCGTCAGTGCGAAGATGTGATACAGCGGCAGAGCCGTGATGGCGATGCCGACTTCGTCGCGTGGCAACACTGGCTCGGTCCAGGCCGTGGACTGCAGCACGTTGGCGACCATGTTGCCATGACTCAGCATGGCGCCCTTCGAGACGCCCGTGGTGCCGCCGGTGTATTGCAGGAAGGCGAGGTCACCATGATGCAGGTCGTGCTTGGTGAGTTGCAGATGACGACCTTCCCGCAGCACTGCAGCGAAGCGCGAGGCTACGGGCAGCTGCCAGGGCGGCACGGCTTTGCGAACTCGGCGCACCACGAAGTCGACGATGTTGCCTTTCGGAAAGCCGAGCAGTTCGCCGACGCTGGTCACGATCACGGTGCGCACGCGCGTGCGGCCGATCACCTCTTGCAGCACGTGGGCAAAGTTTTCGAGGATGACGATGGTTTCGGCGCCCGAATCGCGCAGCTGATGTTCGAGTTCACGAGCGGTGTAGAGCGGATTGGTGTTGACCACGGTACCGCCCGCCCGCAGTACGCCGAACAAGGCGATCGGATATTGCAGGACGTTCGGCATCATGATGGCGACGCGATCGCCGCGCTTGAGTCCGGCTCGCTGTTGCAACCAGGCACCGAAAGCTTGCGAGTCGCGGTCGAGCTCGCCGTAGTTGATCGACTTGTCCATTTGCACGTAGGCCGGACGTGCGGCGAACTCCGCGAAACTCCTCTCCGCCATGTCGGCGAGCGAGCGGTATTGCTGCGGATCGATTTCAGCCGGTACGCCGGTCGGGTAAGAGGC
>RGYP01000313.1 GCA_010031985.1 Gammaproteobacteria bacterium | reverse complement strand
GCTTCGGCTTCTCGACGATGCTGCGAATGCGCGCGGTCTGTCCCGCCGCCTCGACCGCGACGATGCCGTATTTGTCGGTGTCGCGTCGCGGTACGGTCTCGCAACCGATGACGCTCGCCCGCTTGGCACTGTACACCGTCGCCATTTGCGCCAAACAAGGCTGCTCGGCGTCGATCAGGTCGTCGGCAAGGTGGACGAAAAACGGCTCGTTGCCGACCGCCGGCCGCGCGCAGAGCACGGCATGTCCGAGACCGAGCGGTGCCGGCTGACGGATGTAGATGCAGGTCGCATAGCTTGGCAACACGCTGTGCAATTGTTTGACGAGCTCGTTCTTGCCCTGCGACTTGAGCAGGCTCTCGAGCTCGCGGTCAGAGTCGAAGTGATCCTCGATCGCGCGCTTCGAGGCACCAGTGATGAACACGAGGCGCCGCGCGCCGGCCGCGAGCGCCTCTTCGACGGCGTATTGGATCAGGGGCTTGTCGACCACCGGCAACATTTCTTTGGGGCTGGCCTTGGTCGCGGGCAAAAATCGCGTGCCGCGTCCCGCGACGGGAAATACGGCTGTTTCGATCAGGGGGCGCTTGGCCATCGGCGACTCCGCTTTGCAACTCTCGACTCGAGAGGTCTCGGCTCGACAAGTCGCGATGTTAAACCAAGCGCCCCACCACGGTCAGGCGTAACTCAGCGCGCGGCTGCGGGCCCCGGCGCCCGTGGGCTCGTCTTGGCCGCCGCAGCGGTTCCGACGGTCAAGCGCGGGCGGTTCACCGCCAGCGTCTTGGCACCGATCCCTTTGACGAGCGCCAACTCGTCGACGGATTTGAAAGCGCCGTTGCGCTGCCGGTGCTCGACGATGGCGCGTGCCTTGGCCTCGCCGATGCCTTCCATCTCGCGCGCGAGGGTCGCCACGTCCGCAGTGTTGAGATTGATGAGCGTGACCGCCGGCTTCGCGCTACGTGCCGGTTCGGTGACAGCACTGGCAGGCACGACCAGCGAGCAAGTCAGCAACGCGCCCAAGACGAGCGCGGCGAGCCGCCTAACTTCAAGTCGACGACGAGACGATCGAAAACCCGATATTTTGAACATGGCAATCCTCCGCGAGTGAATGCTCCGGCGAAATGCCGGCGCGGAGGAAGGCTAGTGGTGATGACGCAAACTGCCCGAGCGCCAAATGTGGCGCGTTTGCGCAGTTAGGGCACGATCAGTCGCGGATCGGCTCCGAGATGCTGTCGTTGACCCGCTCGCGCAAATCTTTGCCCGGCTTGAAATGCGGCACGTATTTGCCCGAAAGGGCCACGGCTTCGCCGGTCTTGGGATTACGCCCCTGCCGCGGCGGACGAAAGTGCAAAGAAAAACTGCCGAAGCCGCGAATCTCGATGCGTTCGCCTTCGGCGAGCGCGTCGCTCATGATCTCGAGGATCTGCTTGAGCGCGAGCTCGATGTCCTTCGCCGGCAGATGTTTCTGCTTGGTCGTGATGATTTCGATGAGTTCCGACTTCGTCATGACAGCCCCGTGACGTCGTCAGGAGGGTTGCGGGAACCCTGTCCCCGCAACCCACCCCATGGTCTATGACTCTCAGCCGCGATCACGGTCCGAGTTGATCTGCGCCTTGAGCAATTCGCCCAAGCTGGTGCCCGAGGTGGGGCCTCCCTGCTCCGAGCGATAGCTCTGCAAGGCTTCGGCTTCCTCGTTGGCTTCCTTGGCCTTGATCGACAGCGAGATCGAACGCGTCTTGCGATCGACGCCCATGAACTTGGCTTCGATCTCATCGCCCGCCTTGAGGAACTGACGCGCGTCTTCGACGCGGTCACGACCGAGCTCGGAAGCGCGCAACTGACCCTCGATGCCGTTGCCGAGGTCGATCACGGCACCGCGTGCATCGACGTCTTTGACGACGCCGCGGACGATACTGCCCTTCGGGTTGTCGGCGATGTAACCGGCGAACGGATCTTTCGCGAGCTGCTTGATACCGAGGCTGATGCGCTCGCGCTCCGGATCGATCGCCAACACCATGGCCTCGATCGTCTGACCCTTCTGGAAATTACGCACCGCTTCTTCGCCCGGCACGTCCCAAGAGATGTCGGAGAGGTGCACGAGACCGTCGATGTTGCCGGAGAGGCCGATGAAGATACCGAAATCGGTAATCGACTTGATCTGACCAGACACTTTGTCGCCGCGGTTGAAGTTCTCGGAGAACTCCCGCCACGGATTCGGCGCGCATTGCTTGAGACCGAGGCTGATGCGCCGGCGCTCTTCGTCGCAGTCGAGCACCATGACCTCGACTTCCTGACCGGTCTGCACGACTTTGGCCGGATTGACGTTCTTGTTGGTCCAGTCCATTTCGGAAACGTGCACCAGACCCTCGACGCCGTCTTCGATCTCGACGAACGCGCCGTAGTCGGCGATGTTCGTGATCTTGCCGAACACGCGCGTGTTGGGCGGATAACGCCGACCGATGTTCTCCCACGGATCGGCGCCGAGCTGCTTGAGCCCGAGGCTGACACGCGAACGCTCGCGATCGAATTTGAGGATGCGCACTTCGACTTCGTCGCCGACTTTGACGACTTCGCTCGGGTGCTTGA
>RGYP01000312.1 GCA_010031985.1 Gammaproteobacteria bacterium | reverse complement strand
CAAAGTCACCACGACGTCCAGTTCGCCGGCGCGATAACGAACGACGGCGTTTTTGGGATCTTCGATCGGTACGTGATGGATGGCATCGAGACGCACACTCGCGGCTTCGTGAAAACGCGGATTACGCAGCAGTCTTACGTGACTGCCCGGACGCCACTCGCCGAAAACGAACGCCCCATTCGAGACGATGTGCTCGGGACGCGTCCACTGACGACCGTATTTTTCGACGACGTGACGTGGCACTGGGAACGCGCGGTGCACCAGAAGATCGAGCAAATAAGGTGCCGGATGCTCGAGTTCGATGACGAGCGTGCGCGGGTCCGGCGCCGCGACGCCGAGCGCTGTGACCGGCAACCTGCCCTGATTGACCGCCTTGCCGTTTCGAATGACGTACAGCAGGGCTACCGCGGGTGATACCGTCTTCGGGTCGAATATGCGGCGCAGCGACCAAAGAAAATCGGCACTCGTCAGCGTTTTGCCGTCAGACCACTCCAGATTCGGCCGCAACCGAAACGTGTAGCGGCGCCCGTCGGTCGATACCGTCCATGACTCGGCCTGCCCCGGCACCACGTTCGCCCGGGAATCGAGCGTCGTCAGTCCCTGAAAAAGATCCTGTGCGAGGTTACCGTCTTGTCCGTAGGTCCAGAGCTGCGGATCGAGCGTCTGCGGCTCGCCCGTCGAGGAGCGACGAACCACACTCTCGGCGAAGGCAGCCGGAATCAGGGCAAGACCGATCGACAACAACACGACGGCCCAAGTTTGCGCGGCTCGATGACTCATGGCGGGACGTCAGTCGCGCGCCTCGAGGCACTCGTACTCGACGAGCTCATAGCGCGTCATCATGTAACCCTTGACCATCGCCAGCAAGCAGACTCGATCACCGTCGGCCGTACACCAAAGATCATAGGGCGGATGCCGGCCCGGCTCGTTGCGAGTCTCGCCGCTACCGTCGTCGGTGGTCTCGGCAAATCGATAGTGCAAGGCGTCGAAAGTGCCGGCGCGAACGCTGAGTCGCTCACGACCGATGAAGGCAAGCTTCACCGGTTTTTCGAAACGCATCAGCATCGGACCGCTCGCACCACGATGATCGAGCGAGCACATCAGCAAATTGTCGTACTCGCCACGAAACGGCAGTGCGCCGGCTTCGGCCTCGCACAGATCGACCATGCTCGTCAGCCACGCGTCGGCCTGTATGGGATGAGTTCCGAACCCCTGTAAGCGCCGCGCGAGCGGCCAGCGCTGCGAGATTCGACCCTCGGCCGCGGTGTAGCCCTCACACTCAGCCAGGGTCTCGGTGAAGCGAAACCAGCTCGAGCCCATGAAGCGATCACCGACCGAGAGACGCACGAAGGCGTCTTCGGGTGTCCAATCGGAGCGCAGACTCAAGGTGACGTCGCGCAAGACGTTCGGCGCGTCGTCGATTTCCGTGCAGGCGCGCAGCGTCCGCCGTCCATCCGCCGCGATGCTCAAGGTGAAATATTCGCGGCCGCGCTCCGTGCCTTCGCGCCCCGCGTGATCGCTGGTGTAGAGCAACTTGCCGCGAATGCGTCGATGGGGAATCGGCATGCTTGCTTTGCCCTCAGTCGAGGCGAATCAGTGGCTCACGGAATATTTTTTTACGGACCAGCGGCTTGTACCAGGCCGCGAGCGCCGGTCGAGTCGCAAGCGGATCAAACGTGGCATCCAAGCCGATGGCGGCCTGCCCGACCTGCGGCATTTTCAGTCGCAAAAACTGCAGGGCGCCCACGGTGCGCATCTGCCCAATGTCGAGACGACCGTATCCCGCCACGTCGCGCTCGATCTGATCGAGCATGGCGATGATCTTTGCCATGCAACGTTCGATGTAGTCGGCACGCTGCTGATCTTTGGGCCGCCACGACTCGACGATCAGCAGCACGAAGGTGTCGAACAGCCCATCGGCCATCCACGCCTGCCGCAAGGTCGTCCAGCGTTGCGGCCCCTTCGCCGGGAACAGGCGTCGTCGCCGGTGCAGCGAGTCGAGGTATTCGTAGATCACCGGCCCGCCCGCGAGGTACTCCCCGGAGTCGAGCACTAGCGTCGGCACTTTGCCCAGTGGGTTGATACCGACGAGCGGGTTGTCCGCTTCGAACGGCTTGGTCGCCACCGGCAGCACGGCCTCGCGCAGGCCGGTGTAGTTGAGTACCGCCTCGACGGTATGCACATAGCCTTTGATGGGCGTGTAAAGCAGTTTCATGATTGTGATGTGATCCGCTGCGGCGTCATTGTCAGAAAAAAGGCCGCGACTCTCGCCGCGGCCTTTTGTTTCTGAGCATCTTGCCCGCGATATCTTAGAACTTGATCGAAGCGCGAATACCGAATTGTCGCGGCATGTTCGGCGTCACCGCCACGCCTTGGAAGTTCGTCAACTGTGCAAGGCCCGGCGCCGAGTCGAAGTCCGTCCAGCGTGCACAGGCGGCCCAGCTGTCATCGTCAAAGGCATTCTTGAGGAACGCCTCGACGCGCAGGCCGTCTTTCTCGCCGCCGGCACGCAGGTTCGTCGTGGAGTAAGACTTGCAGTACGCGAGATTGCTCTCATCGACGAAAGCCTTACCGACGTAGC
>RGYP01000311.1 GCA_010031985.1 Gammaproteobacteria bacterium | reverse complement strand
AGTAGCTCTCAACCCCATTTAAAAAATACATAACTTATTGATTTGCATGATTTTAAATGCCTTTAATGTGCGATTTTCCGCTCATTTATGCTCGGTTATGTGCAGATTTTCGCCAGAAGATCTATTCTCGGTGGCACCTAGCGGTAGCACCTAGCCTATGTTCCGAGCCCCGTTACGCCTCTCCTGGTTTCTCGCGACGATCCTGGTCGTTGGCCTAACCGCGTGGGGCGGGAGCCAGATAGGCGCTCGCTATGAGCTTCGTCAGCAAACGGCACAACTCGCGGTGGATGCCGTCCTACGCCGGGAGCTCTTGCGAAGCGAGATCGAACGACACCGACTGCTGCCAACCACGCTGGCGCGTAACCCCCAGCTGGCAATCGCCGTTGACCCAAGAACCCCCGACTCCGATCGAAGGACGGTCGTTCAATCTCTCAACGCCGATTTCGAGCAACTTGCACGCGCAGACGGCGCCGCAACGCTTTATCTGGTCGACGCGGTCGGCATCACGCGAGCGGCAAGTAACCATCGCTTATCTAATACTTTTATCGGTCAGGATTACTCGTTTCGCCCTTATTTCCGCGACGCGATGAAATCTGGAGCAGGTGAGCTGTTCGCTCAAGGTACCGTGAGCGGTATCCCAGGGCTTTACCTTGCTCAACGCCTGCGCGAACGGAGCGGCGTTATCGTCACAAAGGTTGAATTTACTGACCTGGAGAACACCTGGCGTAGACCTGACGAAGAAACTCTGGTTCTAAACCATGAGCGCGTCGTCTTTCTGACTACTGTGCAATCAAAGCGCTTCTCAACATACAGCCCCTCCCCGACGATCGAAGGAGGTTGGATTTCGACCTCGTTGCCCGCCCTCTACCAAGATTGGAGTTTGGTCTTACGTCGCGATATCGGCTCGGCTGTCCTAGCCTCCAGTGTCGTCGGGGCCTCTATCGGAGGATTACTCGGCATTCTGTCTATCACCATGGTCTTCCTCCTGACTGAATCACGTCGTCGTCGCGCATTGCAACGCGCTGAGCTGCAACGTTTAGTTGCTCAGAGAACCGCTGAGCTCGAAGACTCGAATAATCGACTGCTACGAGAGATTGAGGAGCGGACCCGATCTGAAGCGACCGTTCAAACACTTCGCGAAAATCTCACGCAAGCTAATCGGCTAGCGATTCTCGGACAAATCTCTGCTGGCGTTGCACATGAAATTAACCAACCGACCGCAGCCATACGCACCTATGTCGATAACGCGAAAAAACTATTTACACGCGGAGACTCTGATGCCGCCCTTCGCGCGCTAGAGGCAGTTGTTTCGTTGACCGAGCGTATCGGTCTGATCACGCAAGAACTGCGTGAGTTCTCCAGGCGCTCGCCGGGCACCAAAGAGCGACTGGCAGTTCGCGAGGCTATCGATGGCGCTCAGCTACTTTTGGAACAATCTCTAAAGCTGCGACGTATACGTATCCTTCGCCCTACATCTCCAGAAACAGCGATAACCTTCGCAAATCGAACGCGACTGGAGCAGATATTAGTCAACCTCATCCAAAACGCTACGGATGCTTTAGCGGATACCAAGAATCCGACGATCACCATCGAAAGCGGACAAACAGCAAACAACATTTGGATCCGAGTCGCTGACAATGGCCCCGGTGTCCCTGTCGACCGACGCGCTGACCTTTTTTCGCCATTCTCTTCGTCCAAGCCACTCGGCTTAGGACTGGGTCTCGTGATTAGTCGAGATATCGCCTCAGATCTTGGGGGTTCGCTCGAGTTTGATCCCAGCGTAACGGGTGCCGCATTCGTCGTAACTCTTCCAGGATACAAGACGTGAAAAAAAGTATTCCGTCTGGAAACGTGTTCTTGTTTGAGGACGATACGGCTGTTCGAGATGCAATCGCCCAGTCCCTTGAATTGGAAGGTTTCAACGTCACGGCTTTCGAATCAGTCGAAAGCTGCTCCGTTCGTTTTGGACCAGATCTTGATGGAGTCGTCGTAACGGATATTCGACTGCCCGGTGCCGATGGTCGCCAGCTCTTTCGGAAACTCGCCGAGGTCGATCCCGATCTTCCCGTCATTTTAATTACCGGGCATGGTGAGCTTCAGGAGGCGGTGGACCTGATGCGGGAAGGTGCTTATGACTTCATTTCTAAACCGTTCTCCCCCTCACGACTACTTACGAGTGTCCGTAACGCAATCGACTATCGACGACTGGTACTCGAAAATCGGAAGACTCGGTCAAATAGTCGTGACGTTGGCATACCGCTACCGCTACACGGGGAAAGTCAGCAAATATCAAATTTGCGGACGCTCGTTCGCGAAATTGCCAACACGGATGTCAGCGTCCTCATCATCGGGGAAACCGGAACCGGAAAGGAGTCGGTCGCTGTATCGCTCCATAAATTGTCACACCGAGCCGCAAGGCCATTCTCCATTATCGATTGCGCCTCACTCCCAGAGTCTCTGATCGAGTTGGAGCTATTCGGCGTTGAAGAAATGGTTTCGGGAATTAGACGACTCAAGCCCGGAAGAATTACCGCGGCAGACAAGGGAACGCTATTTCTGGATAGTATCGACACCTTACCGCTCACTGCACA
>RGYP01000032.1 GCA_010031985.1 Gammaproteobacteria bacterium | reverse complement strand
ACGACCTCGAAAACTGGCACGACGCCGCCCACGCCAAATTCGACGTGCCGGTGCACGATTTCCTGCGCAGCAAGGGCGCCACGGATGAACAGATCGCGCTCGGCTACGAAACCAACATGTCCTATGGTACCGAGTCCGCGCACGACGTCTCGATGCTGCAACTCGCCTTCGTCGATCACTGGCAAGCCATCAATCGCGAAGGCCCAGGACCGCGGTTCACCGGCGTGTTTCGCGGCGGCAATCAAAATTTGCCGATCGCCATGGCCAAGAGGCTGCGCGGTGACCTGCTCGAGGAGCGCCGAGTCACCGCCATCGAACTAACCGACGACGGCGCGACCGTGCATGCGGTCGACGGCTCGCGGCACCGTGCTCGTGCGGTGGTGTGCTCGGTGCCTTTTCCGGTGCTGCGCCACGTGCGTATCGACCCCTTGCCACCCGCAGCGCAACAACGCGCCATCCTCACACTCGGTGCCAAACCGATCACGCAATTTCACCTCGTACCAAAGCGTGCCTTTTGGGAAGACGACGGCCTGAGTCCGGCGTTCTGGAGCGACGGGCCGAGCGGCTCCGTACTCGCCAATCGCGATGGCGCCGAGGGCGGCGCCGTGACCACGCTCACCGTGTGGTGCAGCGCGCTGAATGCGAGATTTCTCGATCGCTTCGGTCGTGACGAGGCGGCGCACATCGTCATTGCCGACATCGAGCGCTTGCGCCCCGCCGCGCGCGGCGCCCTCGAACTTGCTGCCTGGCACTCTTGGGAGCGCGATCCTTGCGCGGGCGGCACCTGGGCAATCTTTGGTCCGGGTCAGGTCGAGCTCGCGCGCCCGTTGGCTGCGCCGCATGGTCGACTGTTCTTTTGCGGCGAGCACACCGCCATCAGCGCACGCGGCATGGAGGCCGCTTTCGAATCTGCCGAGCGAGTGTCGCTCGAAGTGCTCGATGCGCTGTCAACGAAAATGCGGTAGCACCTCGTTGGCGTAGAGTGCCGCCTGTCGCACCATCGCCTCCTGCCGAGGACCATGCGGATGCGCAACCGGCGAACCACCGAGTTGGTAAACGTGATCGAGGCCCATGGCGAGTAATTCGCCGAGGCGATCGCGACACTTGGACGGCGGCCCACAGATCGAGAACCAGTCGACGAAATCGTCGGGCACCGTTGAAAGATGGCTGCCCTGCTCCTGCGCGTGGTGCTTCATGTCGTAGCCGGTTTGCATCTTCGCCGCGAGATCTTTGAGACGCGGCGGCAGATGATCGAGCGGCGCATCTTTCATGCCGGCGAAGTGCGCCACCATCCCCGAGATCATGCGCCCGAGCTGAATGGCGCGCTGCTCGTCGGGATCACAGACCAGATTGACATAGGCGCCGATGCGGATCGAATCGCGAGGACGGCCGGTTTCGGCGAGGCGCGCGAGCGCGGTATCCATCGCCCAACGGATACGCTCTGGCGCGCTGCCCACGGCGAAGCTGATGCGATCGCCCACGTCGACCGCCATGCGTATGGTCTGCGGCCCCGTGCAGGCGACGTCGACCACGATCGGCTCGACCGGCAGCGACTCGTACCAGCGAATGCGCGATGCCGTGCCATCACGGTCGAGGGTCTCGCCGCGCGTGTAGGCCTTGAGCCGCTCGACGAAGCTGCGCAACTGCGACGTGGTGCCATTACGCACTCCGATGTGTGCGGCCGAGGAGTCGCCGCGCCCGATACCGCAGATCATTCGGCCACCCGACTCCGCCTGCAGCGTCGAAAAGGCACAGGCCGTGACGGCAACGTCGCGCGTCACTGGGTTGGTGACGCCCGTGCCGAGACGCAGACGCCGCGTCGTTTGCGTCGCCAGCGCCAACTGCGAGAACGGGTCAGGGCTCAGGTTTTGTGTGTCAGGACACAACAGGACGTCGAAGCCCATGGCTTCGATGTCGCCCGCGAGACGCGCCGTGTATCCGGGCGACGCCTCCATCACGATGCCAAACTCGGTACTCATAGGCGCGAAGTGTAACTGCTTCGCAAACGCGCTAGCATTCGCTTCCATCGACAACCGAAAACGGTTGCGGCATGCAACGGAGAGCCTAACGATGAATCGCACACTTCGCAGTCTTCTGGTCGCCGCCATCGCTGCGCTCGCCTGCAGCGCACCGGTCCGAGCCGACGAATACGCAGACACGAAAGAACTGTTTCGCAATGCCGGACAAAGCGGCGCGTTCTTCGAGCGCAGCTACGGTTACGCCATCTTCCCGACCGTCGGTAAAGGCGGGCTCGGTGTCGGCGGTGCGCGCGGTATCGGCAAGGTTTACGAACAAGGTCGCTACATCGGCGACGTGGTGCTCACGCAGTTGAGCCTCGGCTTTCAGGCGGGCGGTCAGGCCTACAGCCAGATCGTTTTCCTGCAAGACAAACGCGCGCTCAATGAATTCACGGCCGGCGAGTTCACGTTCGGCGCCGGGGTTGGTGCGGTCGCGATCACGGCGAGCGCCAACGCATCGGCAGGCACCGCGGGAGCGAGTGCCGGCGTGGCGGGCGGCAAGAAAGATGCGACGACCACGGGCGAGTTCTACCGAGGGTTTGCGGTGTTCACCATCGCCAAGGGTGGCCTCATGTACGAAGCCGCAGTTGCCGGTCAAAAATTCAGCTTCACGCCGGCGGGAGCCGCCAAACCCGCCGGTGCGACCAAGAAAGTCGCGCCCTCGACGCCAAAACCGGCCGACAAAACCTGAGACGCGGCAGCCCGCAGACCTCGAGATCTACCATCAACGGGATCTACGCTCAACGACGATAATCGAGCGGCGGCGCGCGATCACCGACGGCGCTTGCGTAACGGTAATCGGGCCCGCGTCGTCGCTCGAACTCGGCGCGGGCTGCGCTGATCAACTCGGGACGCGACAGCAGATCGACCGCGGTCAGCGCCAGCACCTTGCTCGCGTTTTCCATGCCCTTGAGACCAATGCTCATGCCACCTGCCGCGACCGCCTGCCAAGAGTGGCCGGGCGTGCCGGGTACCCAGGTCGCGGTTCGAAAGCCGATGGTCGGCACGGTCCAACTCACATCGCCCACGTCGGTCGACCCGAAGGACATCCGCGAACCGATCGGCTGTACGTCGCGCTCGGAACCCGGACCCAGATCGGCTTTGGCGAAGGTGGTCGATATCTTTGCCGCAAACGCTTGTTCGCTCGCATCCCACTGAACGCCGCCCACTTTGCGCAATTTTTCGTCGACGAGCGCTGCCAGCGAATCGTTGGGTAACAGGCTGTAGGCGCCGTGGATCACTTCGTGCTTGACCGAAGTGCCGGTACCCATCGCCGCCGCCTCCGAAATTCGCACGAGTCGATCGAACAGTTCAGCCATCACCATGGGATTGCGATGCCGAACGTAGTAATACACTTCGGCAAATTCCGGCACGACGTTCGGTGCATCGCCACCACGGGTGATGATGTAGTGCAAGCGCGCATCGTCGGGCATGTGCTCGCGCATCATGTTGGCCATGTAATTCATGGCCTCGACGCCGTCGAGAGCCGAACGGCCGCGATCGGGTGCGCCGGCAGCGTGGGCGGCCACACCCGTGAAACGAAACTTGGCACTCTTGTTGGCAAGCGAAGGTTCGTTGGTCACGACGTTGCGATCGCCCGCATGCCAATGCAGCGCGATGTCGACGTCGTCGAACAATCCGGCGCGCACCATGTAGGCCTTGCCTGCACCGCCCTCTTCGGCCGGCGTGCCATAAACGCGGATCGTGCCGGGACGCTTGTTGGCCAGCAGCCAATTTTTGACGGCGATGCCGGCCGACGTCGAACCCGTACCGAAGAGATGGTGGCCACAGGCGTGTCCGGAAATCCGGCCACGCAGCGGCGAGCGCTCGGGAACCGCCGCCTGCGATACGCCAGGCAGGGCGTCCATCTCGGCCAAAATTGCGATGACCGGCTTGCCGCTGCCGTATTCGGCGACGAACGCCGTGGGCATGTCGGCCACACCCGCACGAATGGAAAATCCGGCGTCACGCAATTCTTTTTGCAGACGCGCGCTCGTCTGTTCTTCCTGATAGCCCACCTCCGCCCAGTTCCAGATCTCGAGCGCCACCGACCGATCGATCGCTCGGCGCGACTCGACGAATCGCAGCAGCGGATCGTCGGCAGCCGCTGCAGCGCTCGAAACCGCGAGTGCGCAAGTTCCGAGGAGAACGAAGAGACAGGAATGCAGTTTCGAGATCATCGACGAGCTCCGTAAATTCAAAATGCTGCCAATTACCGATCGAGCCCGACCAGGCGATAAGCCTTGGCGAGCACCCAGGGTGGGCCGATCATCAAATAAACGAGATCGGTGAAAAAACTCGGTCGGCGACCTTCGACGAGGTGACCGACGAACTGGCCGATCCATGCCAGCACGAACACCGCGATACCGGCGGCCAGCAACACGACGCTTCCGAAGCTTTGCAGGACCGATGCATTCAGCCAAAAACAAAGTGCGGCGAGCACGGCCGTCCCGATGCCGAGCGGCAACGAGAGCCACGACCAGAAGAGCACCGCCGCCAGCGCTGCGAGTGCGGCCCAAGCCCCTTGCTCGACCCCGATCAGGGCGAAGGCCGTTGCCAGCATCTCGGGTACCGGCAGCGACTGCAGAATCGCCAGAATCGACCAGACGATGGCCGGCACGCAGATGACGTGCAGCCGCTGATTGACCGGATGGCGATGGTCGTCGGCATAGGCTGCAAACCAGCGCTCTGCGGGCGAAGCGGATTCCGTTGCCATGCCCGCAAGCTTAACCCAAGCGCGATCTGGCGCAGCAAAAGCGTTACCATCACGGCCATGAGCAACGATCAAAAAACTTGGGTCACTGTGCTGATCTTCAGCCTCTTCGCCTGGACGATGAGCAATCTCGATCAGTCGCTGTTCGGCTACGCCATCCCCGGCATCATCGCGGAGTATCAGGTGAGCCTCGAAGTCGTCGGCCTCATTCTGACTGCGGGCTTCGTCGCGGCGGCGTTCATGGTGATCCTCGCCGGTCTCGCGGCAGACGCTTGGGGCCGACGCTGGACACTCGCCGGATTGCTCGCGCTCTCGGCCTTCTTCGTCGGTCTCCATGGCTTCGTGACCGATCTCACCCAGCTTACGATCCTGCGCGCCCTCGCCTTCGGCGTCGCCGCGGGTCTTGCGCCCATCACTGCGGCGTACGTGGCCGAGTCGGCACCCGCCCGGCATCGCGGCATGCTGATGGGCGTACTGCAATGCGGCTATCCGCTCGGCTGGTTCATCGCGGCCATGCTCGCAGCGCCACTACTCGAGTCGAGCGGCTGGCGTTCGATTTTTTTGATCGGCTTCGCCGTAGTCCCCATCGCCTTTCTGATCGCCTGGCGTCTACCCGAAAGCCAGCGCTTCGAAGAAGTCGCCGCGATTCGCGGCAGCACCAAGGGAATCGACTTCGGTTTATTGCGCGAGCTCTTCTCGGGCCGCTACCGACGCCGCTCCATCGGCTCCATCGTGCTGTTTTTCGCCTTCGGCTGCGCCTACGCCGGGACGGCGTTTTTCTTTCCGACCTACTTCATCACCGTGCGCGGCTATACCCAGGCCGAGGCCGCACAACTGGTCGGACTCTCCAACGGCATCGCCATTTTCGGTTATCTCGCTGCGGCATGGGTGGGCGAGTACCGCATGGCGCGGCGCGATACCTTCGCGCTCTGGACCGTACTCGGCGCGGTCGCGCTCGTTGCCCTGATGTGGATCCCGCAAGCACGCTGGCAAGATCTTGCGTTGTACGGGCTCACCGGTGCGTTTTTCTACGGCAGCAATGCCGTGGTCGGCGCCCTGCTCACCGATCTTTATCCGACTCGCATGCGCACCACGGCCTATGCCGCCTGCGGCTCCGCACCGCTGACGGTGGGCTTTGCGCTGTTCCCGGCCCTCGTGCCACTCGCAGTCGGCAGCATGGGGTGGCAGTGGTCTTTTTCTTTGATGATCGCACCGCTGTTGCTGGTGGCCGCAGTCGCCGCGCTCACGCTGCCGCGGATCATCTCAGGTCGCGACGTCGACGAAGCCTGAAACTCGCCACCGCCCGCCGTCAGCCGTGACCGACCGTGTCGTCGAGAGGCTCGGGGCGTGAGCTCGCCGTGCCAAGCGGTTCGGCGCCGGGCGGCCGCTCGATGTAACGACGGACGCTGCCACGTTCACCCTCGATGATACCGATCAGTCGCTGGCGGATTTCCTGGTCGGCGAGCGTCGGGCGCGTCTGTCGACGCAGGTAGTCGATCCAGGTCGGACTTTCGAAACGTTCGACCCAAAGGGTGGGCTCGTCGAGGTCCTGACAGACCGACCAGTTGCGCGCACCGTCGCGTCGCCTGACACGACCCAATTCATTGACGACGGCTACGAAACGCGCCGCATTGGTTTCGGGGACCCGGTACTCGAGCGTGACCACGATCGGCCCGGCAGACTCGTGTAGCTCGACGCGCGGCGCCTGCAAGCTTGCAGTGACATGCGGATCGAGCGAGCCCGAGCGCGCCACCGACACCGGCAACCAGCGCGCCACCGCAAAAGTGCTGAGCGACGACAATCCGGCGACGAGCAGCGTCTCGCGCAAACCGATACCGGTGGCGAGGTGCCCCCACATCCAAGCGCCGGCAGCCATGCCTGCAAAGGCGAACGTTTGATACGTCGCCAGGGTTCTGCCCGTCACCCAGCGCGGCGAGGACAACTGTACGGCGATGTTGAAATTGGCGAGACCAAGCGTCCAGACGAAGCCCGCGATCACGTGCGCGATCAAGGTAGTCGCCGCCCAGGGACTCTGCGAGATGGCGACAGTGGCCAGCATTGCCACCGCACAGAGTCCACGCAACAGAAGATCACTGGAAAATCGCGCACGAAACGCCGCGCTCGAGAGCGCGCCGAGCATCGCGCCCACACCGAAACCGCCGAGGAGTACGCCGTAAGTCGGCGCACCACCACCGAGCAGATCGCGCGCGACCACCGGCATGAGCGCAGGCACGGCCGAGATCGGCACCGTGAACAGCACCGAACGGAACATGATGGCGGTCAAATTGGGGGACAGTCTGACGTAGCGGATGCCCGCCGCGATGGCGGTTGCGAGCGGCTCGGGCGGCAGCTCGCGCTGCGGCTTGGGCAGACGCCACCAAAGTAAAGCGGCGATCAGCCCGACGTAGGACACCGCGTTGATGGCGAACGCGACGCCCGCGCCCGCCGTCGCGACGATCACGCCGCCGAGAGCCGGACCCACGCTGCGCGCCAGATTGAAGCCCATGGCATTCGCCATCACGGCCGCCGGTATCGATTCGCGCGGCACCTGCTCGCCGATCGACGCCTGCCACGCGGGTGCAAAAGCCGCGGCGCCGCAGCCGATGAAAAACGTCAATACCAGCAAGGCGCCCGGCGTGATCTCGCCTAGCGAAGCGAGCACGGCGAGCGTCAAGGACGCGGTCAGCGCCAAAATTTGCGAGGCGAGCATCAGCAGACGACGATCGTAATTGTCGGCAAGGGCGCCCGCGATCAGCGACAAAAAGAAAAACGGCAACGCACCGACGGCTTGTACCAGTGCCACGTCGTCGGCAGCGGGCGCGATCAGCGCCATCTGCCAAGAGGCCCCCACGGTCTGGATGAGACTGCCGAAGGACGAAGCCAGCGAAGCCCACCAGAACACCGCGAACACGCGATAGCGAAACGGCGCGAGCGTCGAGGCCTGCCATCGTTCGAAGCGGGACGGTGTGGTGGAATTCATGGGGAAATCTTCGCGAGGGATTTTACTCTGTTGTACGCGGGCTGGACGGGTATCATTTTGTCATGACGGTGACCATCGAACGGATTCGCGCGGCGGCAGCCCTGCTGCAGGGGCAGATCGTTCGCACACCCTGCCTGCGCTCGCAGACGCTGTCGGCCATCACCGGAGCCGAGATCTACCTCAAGTTCGAGAACCAGCAGTTCACGGCTTCGTTCAAGGAACGCGGTGCGCTCTGCAAGTTGTCGCGGCTCGATGCCGATCAACGACGCCGCGGCGTGATCGCCATGTCGGCCGGTAACCATGCGCAGGGCGTAGCCCATCACGCATCGCGGCTCGGCATTCCGGCGACCATCGTCATGCCCGTCAATACGCCCTTCAACAAAGTGCAGCAGACCCGGTTGCTCGGCGCACGCGTGGTACTGCACGGTCAGCAACTCGCCGAAGCCGAGAGCCATGCCCACGAGATCGCACGGCGCGAAAATCTGGTGTTCGTGCATCCCTACGACGACGAAGACATCATCGTGGGTCAAGGCACGGTCGCGCTCGAGATGCTCGAAGATCAGCCTGATCTGGACTGTCTATGCGTGCCCGTCGGCGGCGGCGGGCTGCTTGGCGGCATGGCCGTCGCCGCACGCAGCATCAAACCTTCAATGCAGCTGCTCGGCGTTCAGACCCGGTCTTTTCCGAGCATGTACGCAGCCGTTCGCGGCGAGCCGATGGAATTCGGTACGCAGACCATCGCCGAGGGCATCGCGGTACGTAACGTCGGACGCATCACCCGCGAGCTCATCGCGACCCACGTTGCCGAAATCCTGTTGATCGACGAAGCCGACATCGAACGCGCCATCAGTCTTTTGATTTCGATCGAAAAAACCGTGGTGGAAGGCGCGGGTGCCGCTGGGCTCGCCGCCGTGCTCGCGCATCCCGAAAAATTCAAAGGCCGCAAGGTCGGTCTCGTGCTCTGCGGCGGCAACATCGACACGCGGCTACTCGCGATCGTGCTGCAGCGCCAGCTCGTGCGCGAACGTCGCCTCGTCACGCTGCGTTTCGAGAGTGCCGATCAGCCAGGCACTTTGGCGCGGATCGCAGGAGTCATCGGCGACGCCGGGGGCAACATCATCGAAGTGGCGCACCATCGGCTATTCCTCGATGTGCCTGCCAAAGGCGCCGATCTCGACTTCACCGTGGAGACACGCGACGCGGAACACACCGAGACTTTGCTTGCGGCACTGCGCAGCGCCGGTCTCGAGCCCCGCGTACTCTCGGCGAGTGGCGCTTAGCGCGGACAGGCTCGCGGCGGCAAACCAGTGGCGGCGGCTAGGTCCGCGTCCGGAGGCAGCGCGCGCAATTCGAGATGCTGCACACCCGGTGGCACGGTGGGCGCGAGGGTCACCGAAACCTGCACCATGCCCCGTTCACAGTCGAGCAGCCAATCGCCGCGTAACGCGTTCTCGCTGTAGAGATAGCCGGGTCTGTCCCGACAAACGCCCACGGTCTCGCGCACCTTGGCGAATTCGGCTCGACGCCGGTCTTTGGAGCGATCGAGGAAAAGATTCATGGCGGCGAGCCGCTCGATGAGCGCATCGTCCCAGCTCCCGAGCAAAGAATTGATGCCGACGCGAGACTCGCGCAAGGCTGGCGCGGGCTGCACCTCGCGCGGCATGAGACCTCCGGTCTGCTGCAGCGCCGCAAGCGCATCGTCGAACACGCCACCCCAACCGGTGTAGGTTCGATTGCCGAAGGCGATCAGTCCCACGCCGTATTCGGGCAACCACCGCATCTGCGAGCCGAAGCCCGGCAGACCACCGCTGTGCGCAACGACGTGTCCGAAATCGCAACTCTGCGAAATCCGCAAGCCGTACCCATAGCCTCCCGAGTTGAGCACGACGCCGCCCGTGGCATTGCGCGAAACCACCGTCGGTCGCGATCGCCACAGCTGCTGCATCTCGCGCAGCGACGCGCGTGACAGCGGCGGTCGCATGGCCCCATCACGCGGCGGCCACGCGTCGAGAAAAAACCCGACGTAGCGCGCCAGATCATCTAGTGAAGTGAGCATGCCCCCCATCGCGCCAAAAGCGCCGTCGGCAAGCTGCGGCTCGAGTTTCCACAAGTCGTCTTCGCGGCGATAACCGAGCGCAAGTTGCGCAGGCGGTACCACTTGGGGCTCGAGCGTGGTGGAACGCATGCCGAGCGGCTGCAAAATCCGCCGCCGAACGTAGTCCTTGTATTTCATGCCCGACACGCGACTCACGACTCGACCGAGCAGCGCGAAGCCGTAGTTGGAGTATTCGTAGGCGATGCCGGGCGAATTCGCAAACGCGATGCCCCCGCGCAACAACTCGTCGAATCTTGATTCCGAAATGGCGAGCTGCTGATCGCCCCACGGGTTGTCTTCCGGAAAACCCTCGGCGTGCGTCAGCAGATGACGCAACGTGATTCGTGGCGAATCGTCGGTCGGATATTCAAGCCGTCGAAGCTCGGGCAGATATTTTTCGACGGGATCGTCGAGCGACAATTTACCGGCGTCGCGTAGCTGCAGGATCGCCATCGCCGTGAAACTTTTGGTCATCGAGGCAATGCGGAAGACGCTGTCGGGCCTCACCGGAGCGCCATTCGCCACGTCGCGCAGACCGGAAACACCTACGTGCACGAGCTCGCCGTCGATCACCACACCCCAGGCCGCACCCGGGACTTGCTCGCGGCTCAGAAAATCGGTGACGTTCCGGTCGATGGCGGGAAAGGCCTGCGCTAATTTTTCGCGTCGCCGCGGATCGGTGAAGCGCGCGGGTTCGGCCACCCAGCTTACCGCAGGCGCCGAGGCTGCAGCGCTCGCGCCACCGCCAAGTACCAGCAACGTCAGAACGCATGCTCCAAAGAAAACGTTTGTTTCGCGGAAGGTGTACGTGGCAATCATCTTGAACATGCGATTAGGATAAAGCATGTGCAGATCGAACATCACCATCGAGGAGCGATGCAAGCGTGTCACGCTGGCGTTGCTGCTCTCGAGCGTGCCGCTGCTACCGACCGGGAGCGCTCACGCCGAAAGCCCGCAGGTCGCCGAGGTCGTCGTCACCGCGGCAGAACCCAAGTACGTGGCGCCCACCCTGCGCGATCGCATCGGTCGCATCTGGGCGCCGGTGTACGTCAACGGTCAAGGTCCGCTGCGACTGGTCCTCGACACCGGTGCCACCACCTCAGCCCTCACCCACGATGCGGCAAACCTGCTGTCGCTCGACCCGGGTCGCGGGCGGACGGTACTGCTGCGTGGCACCACGGGCAGTTCGCAGGTTCCCGTCGTCAAGTCGCGGCAGATCGAGATTGGCGATTTTCTGGCCGAAAATCAGCGCCTGGTATTGGTCGACGACGCATTCGGCGGGGCCGACGGCGTCCTGGCGACGCGCATGTTGCGCGATCGCCGCATCCACGTGGAATTTCGCAAGGACCGCATCGAGATCACGCGCTCGAAAAGCCAGCCTGCGCCGCCCGGCTTCTCCACCATCCCGGTCCAATTTGCCGCGCGCGAAGT
>RGYP01000310.1 GCA_010031985.1 Gammaproteobacteria bacterium | reverse complement strand
GTGGTGTCGTCGGGCGCGATCATTCCGGCGCGAGCACCGGCTTCGATCGACATGTTGCAGACCGTCATGCGCTCGTCCATCGACATGGCGCGGATCGCTGCCCCCCGATATTCGAACACGTGGCCCGTGCCACCCGAGACCCCGACCTTGCCGATGATGGCGAGAATCAAATCTTTGGGCGTGACGCCTGCCGCCAAACGACCGTCGACTTCGATTGCGAACGTCTTCGGCTTTTTCTGCAACAGACATTGCGTGGCCAGCACGTGCCCCACTTCGGTGGTGCCGATCCCGAAGGCGAGGGCGCCGAACGCGCCGTGTGTCGAGGTGTGGCTGTCGCCGCATACGATCGTCTTGCCGGGCTGCGTGACGCCGAGCTCCGGCCCGATGATGTGCACGATGCCGCGCCGCGCATCCTGCAGCCCGAGAAGCTCGATACCGAAATCGGCACAGTTCACTTCGAGCTGACGAATCTGTTTGGCGGCCGAGTCGATGGTGATCGGTGCGCCGCCAAACACCTGCTCGGTGCGCGTCGGTGTGGCATGGTCCATCGTCGCGAGCGTGAGATCGGGGCGACGCACTCGCAGCCCCCGTTCACGCAGCAAAGAAAACGCCTGCGGGGTCGTCACCTCGTGGGTGAGGTGCAGGTCGATGAAAATCACCGCCGGCGTATCGGCGGTTTCTGGCACGACCTCGTGGGCCTTCCAGACTTTTTCGAACATGGTCTTCGGTGCAGACATCGGTATCCTTTCCTGATCGAATGAGTATTCGCGGGGGCGCGTCACGCCGCTTGCGCGCGCTGGGACGACTCGATGCGATTGATCACTTCGAGAAAGGCGCGCGTCGCCGACTCGACGATGTCGGTGGTGACGCTTGCGCCGCGGTAGCTGCGGTCCTTGTAGTTGACGTACACCACGGCTTCGCCCTGGGCGTCTTCGCCCTCGGAGAGGCTGCGCAGCTCGAATTTTTGCAGCGCGGGGCGCAATCCCGTGACTTCCTCGATGGCCTTGAACGCCGCATCGACCGGCCCATCACCCGTGGCACTGCGTTCGGTGCGCGTGCCATCGACGTTCTGCAGCGCAACCGTCGCCTTGCCCCCCCCGTCGACGGAAGAACTCGTTTGCAATGACACGAGCGACCACGGCCCGGCGTCGCCGCCCTCGGCGCGTAATACGAGTGCCTCGATGTCGCCATCGAACAACTCTTTCTTTTTATCGGCGAGAGCCTTGAATTCGTTGAATACCCGTTCGAATTCGGCATCTTCGAGCACGAAGCCGAGTTCTTTGATGCGCTCGCGAAGGGCGTGGCGACCGCTGTGCTTGCCGAGCACGAGACTCGAGCGCGACAGGCCGACATCTTGCGGACGCATGATTTCGTAAGTGCTCGCGTGCTTGAGCATTCCGTGCTGATGGATACCCGATTCGTGCGCGAACGCGTTTTCGCCCACGACCGCCTTGTTGCGCGGAATCGGCATGCCGGTGATGCTCGAGACGAGTCGCGACACGGGATAAAGACGCTGCGAGTTGATCTGGGTGCGCGCGTTGAAGAACGTTTCGCGGGTGCGCATCGCCATCACGACCTCTTCGAGCGAGCAGTTGCCCGCGCGCTCGCCGATGCCGTTGATGGTGCATTCGATCTGCCGCGCGCCGGCGACCACCGCCATGAGGCTGTTGGCCACGGCCATGCCGAGATCGTCGTGACAATGCACCGAGAGCCGTGCCCGTTCGATGTTGGGCACGTTCTTGCGCAGGTATCGAAAGAGCTCCGCGAATTCGTGCGGCACGGTGTAGCCCACCGTGTCCGGAATGTTGACCGTGGTGGCGCCGGCGTCGATCACGGCCTCCACCACCTGCGCCAAAAACTCGAGCTCGGTCCGCGAGGCGTCTTCGGGCGAGAACTCGATGTCCTCGCAATATTCGCGGGCGATCTTCACGCCCTCGACGGCGCGACGAATGATCTCGTCTTTCGCCATGTTGAGCTTGAATTCGCGATGGATCGCGCTGGTCGCCAAAAACACGTGGATGCGACGATTCGCAGCCGGCGCGACCGCGCTCGCCACCTTGGCGATGTCCTCGCGATCGCAGCGCGCGAGTCCGCAGATGATCGGACCCTGCACCTCGCGCGCTACCGCATTGACCGATTCCCAATCGCCGCGCGAAGCGGCCGGAAAGCCCGCCTCGATGACGTCGACGCCGAGCTCGGCTAGCGCCTTCGCCACGCGCAGCTTTTCGGGCTGCGTCATGCTGCACCCCGGCGATTGCTCGCCATCGCGCAACGTAGTGTCGAAGATCATCACCCGGTCGGCGTTCGAAGTCATGGGTTCACTCCGTTCAATGATGGTTCAACGACCCTGATCGAGCCAAGGCATGCGGCCGCGCAACTCGAAACCGACTTTCTCGATTTGGCGATTGAGATCGGTCTTGAGCATGCGATCGTATTTCTTGCGACCCGTGGCGTTCTCGCGAATCCACTGTCGGGCGAATTTGCCCTGCTGGATTTCCTTGAGAATCTTGCGCATCTCCCCCTTGGTCTTTTTGTTGACGACGCGTGGTCCTCGGGTTAGATCACCGTACTTGGCGGTCTCGGAGATGAACTTGTGCATCTTCCAGATGCCGCCTTCGTGCAGCAGATCGACGATCAGC
>RGYP01000309.1 GCA_010031985.1 Gammaproteobacteria bacterium | reverse complement strand
CATACTCGGACATCAAAGTTTCGGCGGGAATGCCCTGCAGGCGCGCTGCGGCGTAAACCTCGTCGAATACGGGGGCCAACTCCTCGAGCCGCGCAAGTCCGTAGGCCTCGATACGGCCCTCGCCAAGCGCGATCGATCCTGCGGGCTGCCCATCGCGCAGCACGTAAAACTCGAGTTCCACGGCGAGCACGGGATGCAGGCTACGCGCCTGCAATCGCTCGATGGCGCGCGCGAGCACGTGGCGCGGGTCGGCCGCGGCCGGCGTGCCGTCGATGGCGTACATCGAGAGCATCAGCTGCGCCGTCGGCCGCGAAAGCCAGGGTGCGCGTGACAGCGTAGCGGGCACCGGCCTGCAGATGAGATCGGCATCGCCGGTGTCCCAAACGAGTCCCGTGCCATCGACGTCGGTGCCCGTGATATCGAGACCCAGGATGGATCCGGCCACCGGCCGCCCATGCGCGAACAGACGCTCGAGCTCACCGATGCTGGCGGTCTTGCCACGCGGCACGCCCGAGGGGTCGGTGATGAACAGCTGCACGGCCTCGAGATCGCCGTTTTCTTTGAGAAACGCTGCGAGGTCTGCGCTCGCGGGCGGTGCGCTAGGTGGCATCGATGAAGGCTCCGATCTCGTGGCAAAGCGCATCGATCGCCGCTCGCGGCAGCATCGGCGCGGTCAGCATCATGTTGTGGAACGGCGTCACCAGCAAGCCGCGATTGAGCAGCCAGAGATGCAGCGCGTGCTCGTAATCGGGCCGCATGGCAGCTTCCGCCTCGCTGCCGTTGCGCGGCGCCGGCCCGAAGCCGAACTCGAGACGCGCGCCGACCCGCGAGACATGCCAGTCGAGTCCACGTGAATCAAAGATTTTTCGCAGACCCTGCGCGAGTCGCAGGGCCCGCTCGCCCATCGCCGCCGCAACGCCGCCAGAAAACCCGACGCCGGTAACACCATACCGACGTTGGTCATCACCGGCTCGGTGATCACCGCGGCCACGTCCCCGAACGACAACGCGGACTGTAGCGCGTCGAAATCATTGAACTCGACGACTCTTGCTGCAGAGGCATTGTCGAAGGGGGCGCCGATCGCACCCTCGCGCGCAATCGTACGACCGCCGCGTAAACGCACCATCGTCTCGTCGACGGTACCGTGATAGCAGCCGTGAAAAACCAATACTTTGGATCGTCCGGTCATCGCTCGCGCAAAGCGCAGCACCGCGCGGTTGGCCTCGGTCGCAGTCTGCGTCACCTGCCAAAACGGCAGACCGAAGCGCGCCGCCAACGCTTCGCCGACCGCAGCCACGCGCTCATCCGGCAGCATGCAAGCGAGCCCGCGCGCAGCCTGCCCCGCGATCGCACCGGCGATCGTCGGCGGCGAGTGTCCGAACAGGGCGCCGGTGTCGCCCAAACAAAAATCGACGTATTCGATGCCATCGACATCGCGCAACGTCGTGCCTTCAGCCGCTGCGAACGAGAGCGGGAAAGGCGTCCCCCAGTCGGCCATCCAATGCATGGGCACGCCCGAGAGCCAATGCGCTCGCGAGCGAGCGGCGAGCGCGCGGGAACGAGGCCTGAGCTCGATGAATTGCTGACGCTCGCGCTCGATGAGCCGCGACAGGCTCGACGCCGGCGGCGCCGAGGTCATTTGCCCTTGCGTGCCTTGGCGCTGCGCGCCGCGGACTTGGCCTTGGCAGCCGTCTTGGCCTGCGCTTTGGCTGGGGTTTTGATGGCGTTTTTGGCGGCGGCGTTGGCTTCAGACTTGGTCTCTGTCTTCGCGTCGGCCTTGGCGTCGACCTTGGCGTCCGCTTTGGCGTCGCTCTTGGCCTCGCCTTTGTCTTCAGCCTTGTCGTCCTTGCCCTCGGCACCGGCGAGATTGCGCTTCTTGTCCTGTTCGGTCTTGAAGTCGGTCTCGTACCAACCGCCGCCCTTCAGGCGAAAAATCGGCGCGGAGACGAGCTTGACGAGCGCGCTCTTGCCGCACTCGGCACACTTGCGCAGCGGTTTATCGTTGATTTTTTGCAGGACCTCGGTCTGCGCACCGCAGGCCTTGCACTCGTATTCGTAGAACGGCATGCGTCGGAATTATACCGCCTTGCCGAAGCTCGGCCGACCGTCTTCGCCGACGCCGACGCGAATTCTCTCGCCCGGTGCATAACGCCCCTGCAACAACTGCTGCGCGAGCGGATTCTCGATCTGTTGCTGAATCGCACGCTTGAGCGGCCGCGCGCCATAGACCGGATCGAAACCGGCCTCGCCGAGCAGGTCGCGTGCCGCATCGTCGAGCACCAGATCGAGGTTGCGTTCGAGCAGCCGCTTGCGCAGCTGGCCAAGTTGGATGTCGACGATGGCGCGGATCTGCTGCGTACCGAGCGGATGGAAGACGACGATGTCGTCGATGCGGTTGATGAACTCCGGGCGGAAGTTCTGCTGCACGATCTCGAGCACCGCGCTCTTCATGCGTACGTAGTTTTTCTCGCCGGCGTGTTCCTGAATGACCTGCGAACCGAGGTTCGAAGTCATGATCACGACCGTATTGCGAAAATCGACCGTGCGCCCTTGACCGTCGGTCAGGCGGCCGTCGTCGAGCACCTGCAGCAGAACGTTGAAGACATCGGGATGCGCCTTCTCGACTTCATCGAGCAGGA
>RGYP01000308.1 GCA_010031985.1 Gammaproteobacteria bacterium | reverse complement strand
TGGTG
This sequence comes from Gammaproteobacteria bacterium, assembly GCA_010031985.1. Lineage (GTDB taxonomy): Bacteria > Pseudomonadota > Gammaproteobacteria > Steroidobacterales > Steroidobacteraceae > UBA964. The sequence continues at coordinate 2,636 of RGYP01000308.1, read as the reverse complement.
AAGGCGCTGCGCAGCGCCGAGATCAATCCGGTGTGGATGGTGGGTATAGACCCCGCCTCCGATGGCCTGGCGCGAGCTCGCGCTCACGGACTCAAAACCACGACGCTGGGGGTCGACGGCTTGCTGCCGCACCTTGCGGCCGACGACATCCGCATCGCTTTTGATGCCACGTCGGCTTACGTGCATCACGAAAACGCCCGCAAGATACGCGAAGCGGGCGTGGTCATGATCGATCTCACCCCCGCAGCGATCGGCCCCTTCTGCGTGCCCCCGGTGAATCTTGCCGAGCACGCGGGTCGACGCGAGATGAACGTGAACATGGTGACTTGCGGCGGCCAGGCCACGATCCCGATGGTCGCTGCCGTAAGCCGCGTGCAGGCGGTCGACTACGCCGAAATCGTGGCGACGGTGGCCTCGCGCTCGGCGGGGCCGGGAACACGCAAAAACATCGATGAATTCACTCGTACCACGGCGCACGGTATCGAGAGCGTTGGTGGTGCGAAACGTGGCAAGGCAATCATCATCCTGAATCCGGCCGAGCCACCGCTCATCATGCGCGACACCGTGCACTGCCTGACGGCGAGCACCCCGAATCAGCAGGCGATTACCGAATCGGTCAAAAAAATGATCGCCGAAGTGCAGCGCTACGTGCCGGGCTACACACTCAAAAATGGACCCGTGTTCGACGGCAATCGAGTATCGATCTACCTCGAGGTCGAAGGTCTCGGTGATTATCTGCCGAAGTACGCCGGCAATCTCGACATCATGACCGCTGCCGCCCTGCGCACGGCCGAAATGCTGGCGCCAGAGATCGCTGCAGGTGCCTATCGTCAGACGAGCGCACAACCAGGAGCGCGAGCATGAGCGCCCGCAAGATCACCCTGCACGACATGTGCCTGCGTGATGGCATGCACCCGAAGCGCCATCAAATCACGCTCGAACAAATGCAATCGATCGCGCGCGGTCTCGACGAAGCGGGCGTACCGCTCATCGAAGTCACGCATGGCGATGGCCTGGGTGGCGCCTCGGTCAACTACGGTTTCCCGTTGCACACCGACGAGGAGTATCTGCGTGCCGTCATCGGCACGGTCAAACGGGCGAAGATCTCTGCGTTGCTGTTGCCGGGGATCGGCACGGTCGAGCATCTGCGTCTCGCCAAAGATCTCGGCGTCGCCACGATTCGCGTGGCCACCCACTGCACAGAAGCCGACGTCTCCGAGCAGCATATTTCCCTGGCGCGCAAGCTTGAGCTCGACACCGTGGGTTTTTTGATGATGGCGCACATGCTCGAGCCCTCCAAACTCGTCGAGCAGGCGCTGCTCATGGAAAGCTATGGCGCCAACTGCATCTACTGCACCGACTCTGCGGGCTACATGCTGCCTGATGACGTCAAGGCGCGTATCGGCTTGCTGCGCGAGCGACTGCAGCCAGGCACCGAGATCGGATTCCACGGGCACCACAATCTCGCCATGGGCATTGCCAATTCATTGGCGGCGGTCGAGTGCGGCGCAGTGCGCATCGACGGCTCGGCAGCGGGTTTGGGCGCGGGCGCCGGTAACACACCACTCGAGGTCTTCAATGCGGTTTGCCATCGCATGGGAATCGAGACCGGTGTCGACGTCATGCGACTCGCCGACGTCGCCGAGGATCTGGTCACGCCCATCATGGATGAGCCCATCCGCATCGATCGCGACTCGCTCGTCCTCGGATACGCGGGCGTCTATTCCTCCTTCCTGCTGTTCGCCAAGCGCGCGGCAGCCAAATATGGTGTGGGTTCGGCGGATATCCTGATCGAGATGGGGCGCATGAAAACCGTGGGCGGCCAGGAAGACATGATCGAGGATGTCGCCATCAACATGGCGCGCAGTAACCTCGCGCGCAAGAAGCTGTAACACGGAGAGTGATCGCATGGGCAGACTCGCGGACAAAGTAGCGATCGTCACCGGCGCTGCGCGGGGGATGGGCGCGGCGATCGCGCGGCGGTTCATCGAAGAAGGTGCGTGGGTGACGCTCACCGACGTCCTGCCCGAAGTGGCAACGACGGCCGCGGCGCTCGGTGAACGCGCGGACTCCAAGATTCACGATGTCGCCGACGAGACGGGCTGGGCCACCCTCGCCGAATCGCTGATCACCCGACACGGCCGCATCGACGTCCTCGTCAATAACGCCGGGATCTTGATGTTCAAGGATTTGCTGTCGACCTCGGCCGCAGACCTGCGACGCATACTCGACATCAACGTCGTCGGGACCTTCAACGGTATGCGCGCCGTCGCGCCGCACATGATTCGCCAGCACTCAGGATCGATCATCAACAATTCTTCGGCGGACGGTCTGCATGGCGCCAACGCCCTGAGCGCCTACGTGGCATCAAAATTCGCGGTGCGCGGCATGACCAAAGTCGCCGCGCTCGAGCTTGGCCCGCATGGCGTGCGCGTCAATTCGGTGCATCCGGGCGGCATCAACACGCCCATGGCCAATCCGCAGAACCTGCCGTCGGCGCAACTCGATTTCGCATTCAAACAATTCGCAGCGCAACGCGTCGGCCGACCCGAGGAGGCCGCCGAATGCTTCGTGTTTCTTGCGTCCGATGAGTCTTCTTATTGCATGGGTAGCGAACTTGCGGTGGATGGCGGACT
>RGYP01000307.1 GCA_010031985.1 Gammaproteobacteria bacterium | reverse complement strand
GGCCGACACGGTCCGCCGCCTTCGGGCAGCGCGCCGCCGTTCAAACTTCCTTCCGGCGGCTGATCTCGCGCGCACCGCCGAACGTCAGGCCGGCGCTGGCTCAGGCCGGCACGGCTTCCAGATCGTAGTCGTCAGCAGCAGTGATCTTCACGGTGGCAAATTCGCCCACGGCGAGTTTGCCACCGCGCTTGATGCGCACGATACCGTCGATTTCCGGGGCGTCGCCGCGCGAGCGCGCGATGGCGACGTTACCTTCGATCGCATCGACCAGCACTTGTTCGGTGCGGCCCACGCGCGCTGCGAGCCGAGCGGCGCTGATGCGCTGCGCTACTTCCATGAAGCGTGCAAGCCGCTCCTCCTGAATTTCGGCGGCGACGTGCGGAGCGACGTCGTTGGCTCGCGCACCCTCCACCGGCGAATATTTGAAAGCACCGACGCGATCGAGTTCCGCCGCCTCGAGCCACCCCAGTAATTCTTTGAACTCGGCTTCGGTTTCGCCGGGAAAGCCGACGATGAAGGTGCTGCGCAGCGTGAGTTCCGGGCAGGCGTGGCGCCACGCGCGAATACGATCGAGCGTGTTCTCGGCGTGGGCCGGACGCTTCATACGCTTGAGCACGCTCGGGCTGCCGTGCTGGAAGGGAATGTCGAGGTAGGGCAGGACGCGACCCTCGGCCATCAGCGCCATGACCTCGTCGACGTGCGGATACGGATACACGTAGTGCATGCGGACCCAGACCCCGAGACTGCCTAGGCCTCGTGCAAGCTCGATGAAGCGCGTTTCGATTTCGCGGCCGCCCCAACTCGCCTTGGCATAACGCAGGTCCGAGCCGTAGGCACTGGTGTCCTGCGATATCACCAGCAGCTCGCGCACACCGGCTTTGACGAGGCGTTCGGCTTCACGCAGTACATCGTCGATGCGGCGACTCGCGAGCTTGCCGCGCAGATCGGGAATGATGCAGAAACTGCACTTGTTGTTGCAGCCTTCGGAAATTTTGAGATACGCATAATGTCGCGGCGTGAGCCGGACACCCTGCGGCGGCACGAGATCGACGAAGGGATCGTGCTTGGGAGGCAGATGCTGGTGCACCGCCGTGATGACGTCGTCGTAGGCGTGCGGCCCCGTTACTTTGAGCACGCGCGGATGTCGGTCGAGGATGCGCTGCGGATTGGCACCGAGACAGCCGGTGACGATGACCTTGCCGTTTTGCTCGATGGCTTCGCCGATGGCATCGAGTGATTCGTCGATCGCCGAATCGATGAAGCCACAAGTGTTGACGACCACGACGTCGGCCGAGTCGTAGTCGGGCGCGACCGTATAGCCTTCGGCGCGCAGTTGCGTGAGGATGCGTTCGGAGTCGACCAGCGCTTTGGGACAACCCAGACTGACGAAACCGACTTTGGGGTTCTTGCGGGACACGCGGCATTTTACCTGCGTACGCTCGGGCTTGTCCGCAGTCTGGACGACCGACCTGCGATGCTTTGGCGACAGATTGCGCTCAGGCTGAATAGTCATCGTGAAATCACTGAACATCGGCATCATCGGCGCCGGCATCGGCGGCCTCGCGGCAGCGCTTGCATTGCAGCGGGCGGGCTTTCGTCCGCGCGTACTCGAACAGGCGCCCGTGCTCGCCGAGGTGGGTGCGGGCATCTCGCTCAGTCCCTCGGCGGCACATGCGCTCAACTATCTCGGACTCGCCGAAACGCTGCGCACCAAGGCGTATCACCCCGAAGATCAATGCGTTCGGCATTACGAGGACGCGCGCCCGCTCAGTTGGATCAACCGCGGCCAGTCGCTGATCGACAAGTACGGCGAGCGTTACTACCTCATCCATCGAGCCGATTTGCACGACGCCTTGGCGGCCGCCGTTCGCGCCAACGACCCGACGGCCATCGAACTCAATCGACGTTGCCGTCACGTCCGACAAGATGACAGTGCTCGAGATGGCCATGGTGTCGACGTCGAATTCGAAGACGGCAGCCATCGGCACTTCGACGCCTTGGTGGGTGCCGACGGTTCGCGCTCCATCGTACGGCACGAAATCTTTGGGCCGCTGGAACCACAGTACACCGGCTACATCGCCTGGCGCGGACTCGTGCCGATGTCGCTTGTGCCATCTGAAATCCTGCAGCCGCCCTCCGGGGTTTTTTTGGGACCGGGACACCTCGTCAATCGTTATCCGGTACGCAGTGGCGAGTTGCTGAATTTCGTTGCCTTTGCCGAGCGCAAGGCTTGGACGGAGGAGGGGTGGTCGATCCGCTCCACCGTCGAGGAGCTGTTGCAGGAATTCACTGGCTGGACGCCCTGGGTTCTGCGCTTCATGGAGCTCGTGCCGCCGAATCAGCTCTACAAATGGGGGCTTTTCGACCGCGAGCCCCTGGCGAGCTGGACACAGGGGCGGGTCACGCTGATGGGCGATGCCGCACACCCGATTCTGCCCTTTCTCGGTCACGGCGCCGTACTCGCCATCGAGGATGGTCTGGTGCTGGCGCGGGCCGTCGCCGCCGCAGACACGATCGAAGAGGCGTTCGCGCGCTACGAGGCTGCGCGTCGTGAACGAGCGGCTTTCGTCGTGCTCGAATCGCGCAAGGCTGGCAAGATGTTTCATGCCGCCGATACCGAGACCTATCACGAGCGTTCTAAGGGCAAGCCCGCCGACGAAGGCATC
>RGYP01000306.1 GCA_010031985.1 Gammaproteobacteria bacterium | reverse complement strand
TACGCCGCCCGGTGACAGGACTGCACCCGAGGCGATTATTTTGAGTACGTCGGCGCCGTCGTCGAGGAAGCTGCGGGCCCGTGCGGCGAACGCCTCAGGACCTTTGGCGACGCCGCGCCGCAGGCGAGCGAGCGGCGTGAGTGCTTCGCGTCGCGGGAAACCGGGTAGCAGCATGTCGCCGCCTCCGCCCGAGATGGTCAGATAGCCGATCGCGACTTGCATGCGAGGGCCCGGCGTGCGGCCGGTATTTATTTCGTCACGCAATTCGCGATCGAGTCCGCCGACGTAACCCCCGACATCACGGACGCTCGTGAAGCCCGCCAGCAGCGTGGCCGCGGCATTGGGCCTTGCGAGCTTGAGATGATCTTCCGGGCTGCGTCGCGGATAGATGCGAAAATCGACGGTGTTTTCCGGAAGATCGGTCAGGTGCGTGTGCAGGTCGATCAGGCCCGGCATGCAAGTGTGCGCGCGCAAATCGAGATAGGACGCCGCCCGTGGCGTTATCTTTGAAGAGAGCTCGCCGGCCGCGATCGGTTCCACGGCAACGATGCGCTCGTTTTCGATTCGCAGACGCTGCTGCTCGCGAACGGTGTCGGAGACGCCATCGATCAAGCGGCCGCAGTCGATCAACATCGCACGGGGTACGCTCGGTGCCGGGCCGAAGAGGGTCTGCACGATGCGGTACCAATGCTCGAGTCCCTCGTAAAACGATTGGACCGGGATGCGCTCGTCGAGACCGTGCGCGAACTGATCTTCGTTGCGGATGAAGGTTTCGCTGATGCCATAGGTCGGAATGCCCGCCGCACGGTAGAAAAGTCCATCGGTCGCGCCCGATTCCTGGATGGGAATGATCGGAATTCCCGGGTGCCGCGCGTGTACAGCCGCGGTCACGGCATCGACGACATCCTGGCGTAGCGGCGAGGCGTCGCTGTAACGCGGGTTGTCGAGGGTCTCTACCTCGATGCGCTCGCCGACGACTTTTTGCAGGGCGTCGCGAATCGCCTGCGGTGTGACGCCCGGGAAAATCCGGCAGTTGACCGTGGCGCTCGCCTGCTGCGGCAGAGCGTTCTCGGCATGCCCCGCGCGCAGCATGGTGGCGACGCAGGTGGTACGCGTCGCGCCGATGTACACCGGGTGCTTGGCGAGTTCTGCGGCCGCACTCGCATCACCGGGATTCGCCGCGAAGTTGCGCATGGCGGCGCCCAGCGGGCCGTCCGTGATGGCGCCGGTCGCCTTGAAAAAGCCGAGCGTCGTATCCGACCACTGCACGGGAAACTGATAGGTCTGGACGGACTTCAAGGCATCGGCGAGTTCGTAAATGGCGTTGTCTGCGCGGGGTTGCGAACTGTGGCCGCCCGGGTTGTAGGCGCTCAGTTTGTAGCTGGCGTAGGTTTTTTCCGCGGTCTGGATGTTGTACGAACGCGCGCGTCCCTCGTGATCGAGGGTGCCGCCCCCCGCGTCCGTGTTGAGGGCGTATTCGGCGTCGACCCAATCGCGGTGCTCCTCGAGCAGTTTGACGGTCGTCGCGCCGGTCGTTTCTTCGTCGCCGCTCAGCACCATCACGAGATCGCGCGTCGGCACGAAGTTCTCTTGCTTCAAACGCAGAAACAGCATCACGAGCGAGGTGACGCCGGGTTTGATGTCCAGTGCGCCGCGACCATAGAAAAAACCGTTCGCTTCATCGAGTCGAAACGGATCGCGTTTCCAGTGTTCCTTGAGCGCGGGTACGACGTCGAGGTGCGACAACAGCAAGACCGGCTTGCGCGGCGCCGTACCGGCGGGTGGCTGGCCGCGGTAACGCACCACGAGATAGGCGGTCTCCTCGAGCCGCCCGCGCAGCATGTCTTTTTCTTCGAAACCCGCGGCACGCAATTCGCCTGCGAGATAGTCGACGAGCTGCGGCGTTTCGTATCCCGGCGCGATGCTCTTGAAGCCGATCACGCGCGCGAACATTTCGCGGGCTTTGGCTTGTAACGGCGTGAGCTCGGACGCCGCGGTGGACGCCGGCGAGGCGATGGCGCTCGATGCGAGTGCGGCGGCGAGCATCGCTAACGCCCACGGGCGATTCTTCGACAGGATACGGTGGGTCATATGCGCTAGAGCACCTTGAGTTGTGACGAGCCGAGCGACAGCTCGACACCGAACGCACGCTGATAGAACTCGGCGATGGTCGGACGCTCGAGTTCATCGCAGCGGTTGAGAAAGCTGACCTTGAACGCCAAGGCGAGATCACCAAAGATTTTCGCGTTCTGCGCCCAGGTGATGACGGTGCGCGGGCTCATCACGGTAGAGATGTCGCCGTTCATGAATGCATTGCGGGTCATGTCGGCCACCCGGACCATCGCCTTGATGTGGCGTTGACCTTCGCTGTCTTCATAGCCTGGGACTTTGCCGCCGACGATTGCGGCTTCGACGTCGTGTTGCAGGTAATTGAGCACGGCGACGATCGACCAGCGATCCATCTGCCCTTGGTTCACCTGCTGCGTGCCATGATAAAGACCCGAGGAATCGCCGAGTCCGATGGTATTGCTGGTGGCGAAGAGTCTGAAAAAACGGTTCGGTGTGATCACCCGGTTCTGATCGAGGAGCGTCAGCTTGCCACTCGATTCGAGCACGCGCTGGATGACGAACATCACGTCGGGCCGCCCTGCGTCGTACTCGTCGAACAAC
>RGYP01000305.1 GCA_010031985.1 Gammaproteobacteria bacterium | reverse complement strand
GATCTGCCCGGGCAGATCGAGCGCACGGACGCGTCCTGTTTTGACGCCCTCGACCCGCAGCCGCTTTTCGAGCGTCTCGGCCTGCTCGGCCATCTCGAGCACTTCTTGCAGCAGGCCGAGTGCGTTACCGGCTTCGACCCGGCGGTAGACCGGATAACAGAGCCGATCGCGTACCGGGCCGGGCTCGAGCACCAACTCTGCCAGCGTGCGGCCGAGACGGTCGTCGGGCGCCGAGTATTGCAAGCCGCGCGGGAAGATCAAAAAACGCATCGCGCCGCCGAGGAAGCGATTGGGGAAATTGCGCAGGAAGCCGTGCAGCTGCTCCTGCGCCTTGTAGAGCAGATTGCGGCAGGCCCATTCGACGATGGGCAGATCCTCCGGGCGACGGCCCTGATTTTCGTAGTGCTTGAGCACCATCGAGGCGAGGTACATGCAAGAGAGCACATCGCCGAGCCGAGCCGACAGATTTTCTTTTTTCTTGAGATAGCCGCCGAGGCTGAGCATGGCGACGTCGACCGCGAAAGCGAAGCTCGCGGAAAAACGCACGATATGCTGGTAGTAGCGGGCGACTGGGCCGTCGACGGGTGCGGCCGTGAAACGCGCGTTGGTGAGCGCCATGATCAAGGAACGCACGGCGTTGCTCAGCGTGAAGCCGACGTGACCGAGCAGCGCATCGTCGAAGTCGCGTACTCCCTGTGCGCGATCCGGATTGCGCGCCGCCTCCATTTCTTTGAGGACGTAAGGGTGACAGCGTATGGCGCCCTGGCCGAAGATGATGAGGCTGCGTGTGAGGATGTTAGCCCCTTCGACGGTGATCGCTACCGGCACCACCTGATAACCGCGACCGAGATAGTTGCGGGGCCCGAGGCAGATCCCTTTGCCGCCGTGCACGTCCATCGCATCGTTGGCGATTTGTCGGCTCATCTCGGTCACGTGGTACTTGAGAATGGCCGAGGGTACCGATGGTTTTTCACCGCCATCGATGGCCCCCGCGGTCACCGAGCGGGCGGCATCCATGGTGTAAGTCAGCCCGACCATGCGCGCGATCACGCTCTCGATACCTTCGAATTTGCCGATCGGCATGTTGAACTGACGACGGATGCGCGCGTAAGCACCTGTTGCAAACACTGCTGCCTTGCCGCCACCCGTGCCACTCGAGGGCAAAGAAATGCAACGACCGACCGAGAGTTGCTCGACCAGCATGCGCCAGCCCTGTCCCGCCATGGACGGGCCGCCGATGATGAAGTCGAGTGGCACGAAGACATCGCGACCCTGTATCGGCCCGTTCTGGAAGGGCACGTTGAGCGGGAAGTGCCGACGGCCGATGGTGATCCCCGGTGTTTCTCGCGGGATCAGTGCGCAGGTGATGCCGATGTCGGTATCGCCGCCGAGTAGCCGATCGGGATCGAACATGCGAAAGGCGAGCCCGATGACGGTGGCGACCGGCGCGAGCGTGATGTAGCGCTTCGAGAAATTGAGGCGCAAACCGATGATTTCGCGTCCCTGCCACTGACCTCGGCAGACGACTCCGGAATCCGGCAGCGAGGCCGCATCCGAACCCGCGCGTGGACCGGTCAGTGCAAAACAGGGGATGTCTTCGCCGCGCGCGAGTCGCGGCAGGTAGTGATTTTTTTGCTCTTCGGTACCGTAGTGTTGCAGGAGTTCGCCGGGCCCCAGCGAGTTCGGCACCGCCACCGTCGAAGACACGGTCGTACTGCGAGTCGAGAGTTTGGCCAGCACGCAGGAATGCGCATAGGCCGAGAATTCCAGGCCACCGTACTTCTTCTGGATGATCATCGCGAAGAAGCCCTTGCGCTTGAGGAAGTCCCAGACTTCGGGCGGCATGTCACCGCGGCGATGCGTGATGTCGAAATCGTCGACCATCCTGCAGAGTTCCTCGCAGGGGCCATCGAGAAAAGCCTGTTCCTCGGCGGTGAGCACCGGCGTTTTCGCGCCGAGCAATTTCGACCAGTCGGGCTTGCCGGTGAAGAGTTCGCCGTCCCACCACACGGTGCCGGCTTCGAGGGCTTCGCGCTCGGTCGAAGACATCGCGGGCAGCATCCGTCGGTAGATGCGCATGAAAGGCCGAGTCAGCAGGCGCTGCCGCAATGGCACCACGTTGAGCAATGCCAGAGCCGCGAACAGCAACCAAAGAAATCCTTTCCAGAGACCTGCAGGCTCACCGATGGCCGAGTAGGCGAGGAGCAGCACGCCGAAAGTCGACGTGTATGCGAGCAGGCTCAGTCGCTTGTACGCGAGGTACAGCAGTGCGACGACGAACAGGATCGCGATGACGCCGCCCTTGAGCGTCAGTGCCCAGGCAGTCAGTGCCAGCAGGGCGAGGGCTACGAGAAAATGGCTCATGCCCAGAGCCTACTGTCGCCGCGCTCAATGATAAAGAGCGGCAGGTGCGAAACCTGCCGCCCGGGGAAATCAGCCGAGCAGGTCCTTCACGCCGTCGCGCTCTTCGAGCAGCTCCTGATGCGTCGCGTCCATGCGCTTGCGGCTACCTTCGTCGATGGCGAGGCCCTGGACGATTTCGTAATGACCGCCGCGGCAGACGACCGGATAGGAATAGATCACGCCTTCGGGGATGCCGTAGCTGCCATCCGAGGGGATCCCCATCGACACCCAGTCACCCTGGGTGGACCCGCGGAACCAGTCGCGGATGTGGTCGATGGCGGCGGAGCCGGCCGAGGCTGCCGACGAGGCACCGCGTGCCTTGATG
>RGYP01000304.1 GCA_010031985.1 Gammaproteobacteria bacterium | reverse complement strand
GGTGGTACGGCTCTGCTTGAGCTGTTCGGACCGTACTCGCGTACCGGCGTTCTCCGGATCGTAATTTTCGACCGTCTGCTCGATGACCGAGAAATCGAGATCCGCATTGACCTGGGCGCGCACGTTGGCGGGGCCGAAGATCGGCGCCAGGATTTGATTGATGCGATCGACGTAGTCGGCTTCCATTTTCTGCCGCAACTCGAGCTGCTTCGCATTGAGATCTTTGGCGCCCGGCGCCTCGGTGAGCAGGCGTCCGAACTGATCGACCACCGACACGTTGCCGGGCGTCATGTAGGGAATACTCGATGAGACGAGATGAATGATGGCCTGGACTTGTCCGTCACTGACCGCGCGACCCGCATAAGGCGTGACGATGACCGAGGCCTTGGGGTCTGCCCGATCTCGCACGAAAGCGCTTTGCCGCGGCAGCGCGAGATGCACCCGCGCATCTTGGATGGTATTGATCCGACGAATACTTTGAGAGAGTTCTTCTTCGATCGCCGCGTTGTAGCGCGCCTGCTCCATGAACTGACTGGTGCCGAGCGGCATCGCCTCACCGAGCACGGAGGACGAGTTGCCCGCCGACTCCTTGGGCAAGCCGGCCGCTGCGAGCATGATTCGCGCTTCGTGGAATTCGGCGGCCGGAACGGTCAGCGAACCGCTGCTCGGATCGAGCGTGACGTCGATGCCGTTTTTTTGCAGCAACTGCTGCGCGGCTTCCTTGTCGGCGTCGGCCATCGAGGGATAGAGCGCTCGCGGCGGCGGGGTCGACATGGTGATGTACGCCATCACCGCGAGCAGCAACACGAGTCCGATGCCGAGGTACGGCAGCGTTGAGCGAACAGCGGGGCGTTGCAGCAAATCGCCGACCGGCGCTGGCAGCAATGACGGCGCGACGGCGCCTTCCGCCGCGGTCGATGCCGCGCGCGAAGTACTCACCATCACCCCGCCGCCCGGGCTCTCGGCATCGAGCCGACCTTTCAGAACGTCCGCTTCCACAGCTGCCATGGCATTACACCGTCATGTTCATGATTTCTTTGTAGGCCTCGAGAACCTTGTTGCGCACCTGTACGGTGGCTTCGAAGGCGACGGAGGATTTCTGCATGGCGATCGCCACGTCGGTCAGCGGCACATCGTCACCGCGGACATACGCGTTTTGCAGATCACGCGACATCTTCTGCTGCTCGTTGACCGAGTCGACGGCAGAACGCATGGTGTCGAGAAACGACGATCCCTGAACACCCGTCGATGGCGTCCCGGGGTTGATCGACCCGCGCAAGGCGTCGATCTCGGGGTTCGCAGGCGGGCGTACCGCTTCGCGCATGGCGCGCAGCTGATCGAGCGCCTGTTGCATGGCAACCGAGGGAACGCTCATACACCCGCCGCCATCAGGCCGTGCTCACGCAGGCGCGCGAGCTTGTAGCGCAAAGTGCGCTCGGAGATGCCGAGACGCTCAGCCGCCATCGTTTTGGTGGGTGAAGCCTTGAGAGTTTCCATGATGAGCTCGGCCTCCTGCATCGCCCGACGATCGGCCAGGGACGGCGCCGCTTTCGTTTCGCTCACCGGCGCAGCGGCGGGCGCTTCGACGAGATCGGCCGACACCGCCTGATTCGTCCAAGGCATGGCCGTGAATTGACTCTCGGCGGGCAAGGCGCAATCGAGGCCAAGGTGCACGGCCGAGAGTGTCGGCCCATCGGCGACGACCATCGCGCGCTGGATCACGTTCTCGAGTTCGCGCACGTTACCCGGCCAGTCATAGGCGCAGAGCGCTTCGATCGCGCTCAGATCGAGTTGCAGGTCGCCAGCGATATAGGCGTGACGCTTCAGCATGGCGCGTGCGAGCGGCACGATGTCGCCCCGGCGCTGGTTCAACGGGCGCAGCTGCAGCGGGAATATATTGAGTCGATAGTAAAGATCTTCGCGGAAGCGGCCTGCCTGCACGTCGGCCTTGAGATTCCGATTGGTCGCCGCCAACAAACGAAACCGCGTCTTGATCGGTTGCGTCGCACCGAGCGGCGTGAACTCGCGCTCCTGCAGAACGCGCAACAACTTCGCCTGCAGCGACAGCGGCATCTCGCCAACTTCATCGAGAAACAGCGTGCCGCCATCGGCCTGTTCAAAGAATCCCGCGAAGCGCTGCGTGGCGCCGGTGAATGCCCCCTTCTCGTGACCGAAGAGCAGATCTTCGACCATCGATTCGGGCAGACAGGCACAGTTGAAGGCCACGAAACGCCCTTCGGCGCGCAGCGATCGATCGTGAATGTAGCGGGCGAGCACTTCTTTGCCCGTCCCGGAGGGGCCGCCGATCAGCACCGTGACATCGGTACGCGCGACGCGCGCGCCCAAGGCGAGCAACTGCTCCGTGAACGGATCGCCGTACACCACCGCGCCGGGGGGCGCCGAGGGCGCTGCCGAGAGAGCAGCGGCAGCAGAAACTTCTATACCGAGTGCGGACACGTGTTCACCAGTGGTCGGGACCGTCTGGAGTTAAGCAACGTCCGTGCCAAACGATAAAAATCGATAAGGATTAGGGGGTTAGCGCGCCCCTCCGACTCTTTTTCCGCTTACCGTCGAGAAGCCGACAGCTCGTATTTACGCAATCTTTCGATGAACGTGGTGCGCGGCAGGCCGAGCAGATCGGCTGCATGGGTGATGTTACCGAGGCTGACTTTCAAGGACTCGCGGATCCACGATTCCTCATAATCCGCGAGCAGCTTTTTCAGATCGACG
>RGYP01000303.1 GCA_010031985.1 Gammaproteobacteria bacterium | reverse complement strand
AGCGCGAGTCGCTCGCAGGAAAATGGCGCCATACTGGCGCGGCGAGGAGTTTCGCGACCAGGCGCGAGAGGTGTTCCGCAAACTCGGCAGTCGCAACCGGCCGGCCGAGACCCGGCGCCGGCGTGCCGACAGCACGCAAATGTCACTCGGTCTCGACGATGCCGACTAAGCGACGATGCCGACTGTGCGCGGTGAGAGCGAATTCCCGCGCACACGCGCTACTGCAAAAAACGCAGCAGTTCCGCGGCGACCGCCGGCGGGTCTTGCTCGGGCAGCGAGTGCCCCAACTCTGCGAGCGTGACCACCTTGGCATGCGGCAGCCATACCATCAATTCTTTGTTATCGGCCGCATTGAATAGCGCGTCCTTGCCGCCGAACAGCAGCAAGGTTGGCGCCGTGATCTTCTTCGCGGTCGAACGCAAGTCCCGCGACACCTCACCCTGATCGAGCATCGCGCGCCACAGATGCGCCGGGATGCGCGCCGACTCACGCCGCATGTGGTACTGGATTTGCGGGTCCAGGCCAGGCACCTCCCACCACGCCTTCATGAAGACGGAATCGGGGTCGATCGGATCTTTGAGCGCACGGATCTCGGCATCGAGCGGACCGAAAGTCGGCGGATACGGCGGCGAGTCGGGGCTCGGCAGGCTACGCCGCCCGATGGTCGAGCCGATCACCATCAATTTGTCGACCCGCTCCGGCCAGAAGGCCGCAAACGTTTGCGCCACCATGCCACCGAGCGAATGTCCCGCGACATGCGCGCGCGCAATCCCCATCTTGTCGAGAAACAGTTTGGCATCGTGGGCGTAATCGAGGCGCGTGTAGCAGCACTCGGGCTTGTCGGTCGCGCCGTGCCCGCGCTGATCGAGCAAAAACACGTGATAGCGCACGGCGAGCAAGCGGCCGAGCGGCAAATAGCCGAGCGAACTGTTGGTGAAGCCGTGCAGGAAAACGAGCACCGGCTTGCTGGAGTCGCCAAGTTCGACGTAGCCCATGGTCATGCCGCTCGCAAGAACCGTGCTCTTGCGCTCTGCACCCCAAGGCGCGGCGGCATCCGCCGCCACCCCGCGGGTCGCGAGCATCGTCACCCAGACCACTACCGCCAAAGAAATCAGTCTGCGCATGGTTCCACCTCAATGTTTGCCCGCCTGACCCTCATTGCGCCGCGCCTTGGCGAGCCCGCGCAGCGTGCCTGCACAAATGAGAGTGATCACGATCATGAACGGCAGCCCCGTCACCACCGAGCCCGACTGTAGCGATCGCAGACCACCACCGAGCAGCAGTGCGACCGCTGCCGCCCCGACCAGGACGATCCAGAATACGGACTGCAATTTGCGAGTATCGGTTTTGCCGCCAGCGCTCAGAGCGTCGAGTACCAGCGTGCCCGAGTCCCAGGACGTGATGAAAAACACCATGACGAGCACGATGCCGATGAAGCTCGAGATCTGCGCGAGCGGCAATTCGCTCAGCATCACGAATAGTTTGAGCGGCAGCTCGGCGTCGATGAGCGCCTGATGACCTCCGCTCACGATCTGTTCGATGGCCACCGTGCCGAAGGCGGTGAACCAGATCACCGAGACGATCGACGGCAGCAGCACGACGTAGAACACCGTCTCACGCACGGTCCGACCGCGCGAGATGCGCGCGATGAACATGCCGACGAACGGCGCCCATGCCGTCCACCACGCCCAATAAAAAATCGTCCAGTCGCGAAAGAACGGTCCATCGCTGCGCGCGCCGACACTCGCCAGACCCAAAAATTCGCGGGCGACTGCCGACACGGATTGACCGAGCCCGGCGATGATCGCACTCGTGGAACCCACCACGATGACGAACACGCACAGGGCTGCTGCGAGGGCGATGTTGATGAGGCTCAACCATTTGACGCCGACCTCCAACCCCAAGACCACCGAGAGCGTGGTCACGGCGGCGATCGACACGATCAGCAAAATCTGATTGAGCGGACTGAATTCGATGCCGAAGAGATAACCCATGCCGGCGAGCGCCTGCTGCGCGCCGAGCCCGAGCGAAGTCGCAAGACCAGCAACGGTCGCGACGATGGCAAGCCCGTCGACGACGTGTCCGAGCGGGCCCCAGACCCGCTCGCCGAAGAGCGGATACAGGCTGGAGCGAATGGTGAGCGGCAAACCGTGGTTGTAGGAGAAGAGCGCGAGCGCCACCGCCACGACTGCGAAGATCGACCACGGATGCACCGTCCAATGAAATATGGTCGCCGCCATCGCCAGATCGGTCGAACCCACGACATTACCCGCGGCGCCGCCCAGGGGTGCGGCGCCCGCCGCATCCCCTACGGCCGCCATCGAACTCGAGAAATGCGAGATCGGTTCGGCGACCGAATAAAACACCATCCCGATGCCCATGCCCGCCGCGAACAGCATCGCGAACCAGGCGATATTGGAAAACTCGGGACGCGCATCGGCACCGCCGAGACGCACGCTGCCGTAGGGCGTCACGATCAAAAAAAAGCAGAACAGGACGAAGAAATTGGCCAGCGAGGCCATCAGCCAGCCCGCCTCGCGGGTGATGAAGCCGAGCGCGGCATCGAAGATTCCGGCTGCCGGCTGCGGGAACGCGATGACGAGCGCAACGATGAGTACGATCAGCGCCGCCGACACCGGAAACACCACACGGTGCACGTCGAAGCCGAGCCATTGCAGGTTGTGTTCGCCGATCCGATGCTCGCTGCGATAGACCGACATCGGGACCTCA
>RGYP01000302.1 GCA_010031985.1 Gammaproteobacteria bacterium | reverse complement strand
GCGCCGAGTTGCGGTGCACTCGGCAGGCGTCTCGGCCAACGACGTTCAGGAAGTGATCATGGGTTGCGTGCTGCCGGCGGGGCTGGGTCAGGCCCCGGCGCGTCAAGCCGCGCTCAGCGCGGGCATCCCCCGCTCGGTACCGACCACCACGATCAACAAAATGTGCGGCTCGGGCATGAAGGCCCTCATGATGGCGATCGATCAATTGCGGGCGGGTGATGCAGAGGTCATCGCGGCGGGCGGACTCGAGTCGATGAGCAACGCACCGTATCTGCTGCCAAAAGCCCGCGCCGGTTATCGGATGGGCCACGGCGAAGTGCTCGATCACATGTTCACCGACCCGAGTGGTTCACCGTCGCGCCCGTCGGTGCCATCCAGAAAGTTTTGCAGCGTGCGGGCTGGCGCGTCGAAGACGTCGATCTCTTCGAGGTCAACGAGGCCTTCGCTGCAGTCGCCATGGCCGCGCAGAAAGACCTCGGCATCGCCGCCGACAAACTCAACGTCAACGGCGGAGCCTGCGCGCTCGGTCATCCGATCGGCGCCACCGGCGCTCGCATCGTCGCCACGCTCGCGCATGCGCTCGCGCGTCGCGGGCTGCGGCGTGGCATCGCCGCGCTTTGCATCGGTGGCGGTGAGGCCACTGCCATCGCCATCGAGAGGATCTGAAAATGTCGGAGCAGATTGAACGCGACGTCATGGAATATGACGTACTCATCGTCGGTGGTGGCCCCGCCGGCCTCGCCTGCGCGGTGCGTCTCAAACAACTCAACGGGGACCTCACGGTCTGCGTGCTCGAGAAAGCCTCGGCGATCGGTGCGCAGGCGCTGTCGGGTGCGGTGCTCGAGCCGGGCCCGCTCGATGCCCTGTTGCCGGGCTGGCGCGATCATCCGCCTGCGGTCTGCGTCCCCGCCAAGCGCGACGAATTCTCGCTGCTCACGCGCACCGGACGCATCCGGCTGCCGGTGCCGCCGCAGCAGCACAACGAGGGCAACTTCATCGTCTCGCTCGGCTTGCTGACGCCGATCATCGCAGCCAAAGCCGAAGAGCTCGGCGTCGACGTGTTTCCGGGCTTCGCCGCTGCCAAACCGCTCTTCAATGACGATGGCAGCGTCGCCGGCGTACAGATCGGCGACATGGGCATCGAAAAATCCGGTGAACCGGGGCCGAACTTCGCACCGGGCCCCGAAGTGCGCGCCAAGGTCACGGTGCTTGCCGAAGGCTGTCGCGGCAGCGTCAGCAAGCAACTGATTGCACGCTACAAGCTCGACGCCGACTGCGATCCGCAGACCTACGGCCTAGGGTTCAAAGAATTGTGGCAATTGCCTGAAGGCCGGGTCGAGCCGGGCCTCATCCAGCACTCCGTTGGCTGGCCGCTCGACAATCGCACTTACGGCGGCAGCTTTCTCTATCACCTGAACAACAACCGTGTGTACGTCGGGTACGTCGTCGGCCTCGACTATCGCGACCCGCGGCTGAAGCCCTTCGAGGCGTTCCAGCAGTTCAAGCATCATCCGAGCATCCGTGCCTTGCTCGAAGGCGGCGAGATCGTCGCCGCGGGCGCGCGCACGATCGCCGCGGGGGGTTGGCAATCGCTGCCCAAACTCGAGATGCCGGGCGCAATGCTGATCGGCGATGCAGCGGGCACGCTGAACGTCGCCAAAATCAAGGGTATTCATCAGGCGCTACGCTGCGGCATGCTGGCGGCCGAACATCTGGCGGAAAACGCCTGTCTGCCGAAAGGCTTCGATGCCCGCTATCGCGCCTCCGAAGGCGGTCGCGAACTGAAGTCGGTGCGCAACATCAAGCCCGGCTTCAAGCGCGGCTTGTGGTTTGCGATGGCCAACGGCGCGCTCGAAACCATGACCGGGGGCCGCACTCCCTGGACCCTGCGCAATACCGCCGCCTACGCCGAGACCCAGCGGCTCGATGAATTCGAATCGCCCGATCGTGGCTGGGTAGATCGTTCGCTGCCACCGCGCGATCGCCTCGCTGCGGTGTTCTTCGCCAACAACTCCCACGAAGAAAACCAACCGATTCACCTCAAGGTTCGCGATCCGAACATTTGCGTCACGCGCTGTGCCACCGAATTCGGCAACCCTTGCCAGAACTTCTGTCCGGCGAACGTCTATGAAATGGTGGATGACGGTGCGGGTGGCAAGCGGCTGCAGATCAACGCCTCGAACTGCGTGCACTGCAAGGCCTGCGACATCAAAGATCCCTACCAAATCATCGACTGGACGACGCCCGAGGGCGGCTCCGGCCCGATTTATCAGTCGCTCTGAGTTGCCCCAAGTCGTCGACATGAGCGGCGCGCGGCCATCGTGGACGCCAAGCGCGGAGCGCAGAGACAACAGCAATCTGCAGCGCTTCATCAACTGCGTTGCCGCACGCCGTGATCTGCGTTTCGACGACTATGCCGCACTGCATCGCTGGTCGGTCGAGGACTCGCCCGCCTTCTGGTTCGAACTCGCGCATTTCACCGACGTGAAGGCCGACTGGGCGGCGGCGGCCGTACTAGACGATGGCGCGCGGATGCCCGGCGCACGCTGGTTTCCAGGCGCCCAACTGAATTTCGCCGAGAATTTGCTGCACTTTCGCGACGATCATCCGGCACTCGTTTTTCACAACGAGCGCGGCCTGCGGCGCACCTTGTCCTATCGCCAGCTCACCGCGGAAGTCGGTCGGATCGCTGCGGGGCTGAGGGCCGCAGGAGTCGTGCCACAGGATCGCGTGGCGGGCTTCATGCCGAATCTGCCCGAGACGATCGTCGCGATGCTGGCCGCCACCAG
>RGYP01000301.1 GCA_010031985.1 Gammaproteobacteria bacterium | reverse complement strand
TTGCAAAGCTCGGTCTTGCCAACGCCGGTGGGGCCGAGAAAAAGAAATGATCCGTTCGGGCGACGCGGGTCGGCGAGCCCCGCACGCGAGCGACGAATGGCGTTGGCGACGATGCGTACCGCCTCCTCCTGGCCCACCACGCGGCGCGACAGCGCCTCTTCCATGCGCAGCAGTTTTTCCTTTTCGCCCTCGAGCATCTTGCTGACCGGAATGCCGGTCCACTTGGAGACCACCTCGGCGATTTCTTCGTCGGTGACCTTGTTGCGCACCAGCTGCGTGGCGCGACCCTCGGCCGCCTGCGCTGCCGCGAGTTTCTTTTCGAGCTCGGGAATGCGGCCATATTGCAACTCGGCCATGCGCGAGAGATCGCTCTTGCGGCGCGCGACGTCGAGCTCGTTCTTGACCTTCTCGAGCTCTTCCTTGATGCCCGAGGCGCCCTGCAACGAAGCCTTCTCGCCCCTCCAGATTTCTTCCAGATCGGCGTACTCACGTTCGAGCTGCGCCAGATTTTCTTCGAGCGCGGCGAGTCGCTTGCGCGTCGCCTCGTCTTTTTCTTTTTGCAAGGCGACTTGTTCGATCTTCAGCTGGATGATGCGTCGCTCGAGCTTGTCGAGGGCTTCGGGCTTGGAGTCGATCTCCATACGGATGCGCGCTGCCGCTTCGTCGATGAGATCGATGGCCTTGTCGGGCAGCTGTCGATCGGCGATGTAACGATGCGAAAGCGTCGCTGCGGCGACGATCGCCGGGTCGGTGATGTCGACGCCGTGATGCACCTCGTAGCGCTCCTGCAGACCGCGCAAAATGGCGATGGTGTCCTCGACCGAGGGTTCATCGACCAGCACTTTCTGGAATCGACGCTCGAGCGCGGCATCTTTCTCGATGTACTTGCGGTACTCGTCGAGGGTGGTGGCACCGACGCAGTGCAGCTCGCCGCGAGCGAGCGCGGGCTTCAGCATGTTGCCCGCATCCATCGCGCCCTCGGCCTTGCCGGCACCAACCATGGTGTGCAGCTCGTCGATGAACAGGATGACCTGCCCTTCCTGTTTGGCCAAATCATTGAGCACGCCCTTCAGCCGCTCCTCGAATTCGCCACGGAACTTGGCACCGGCGATCAACGCACCCATGTCGAGCGCGAGAATGCGTTTGTTACGCAGGCTCTCGGGGACTTCGCCGTTGATGATGCGCTGCGCGAGACCTTCGACGATGGCGGTCTTGCCGACCCCCGGCTCACCAATCAGCACCGGGTTGTTTTTGGTGCGCCGCTGCAGCACTTGGATGGTGCGCCGAATCTCGTCGTCGCGACCGATCACCGGATCGAGCTTGCCGTCGGCCGCCCGACGCGTGAGATCGACGGTGAATTTTTCGAGCGCCTGCCGACCTTCCTCGGCGCTCGCATCCTGCACGCGCTCGCCGCCGCGAATCTCGTCGATCGCTTTGTCGATGGCGGCCTTGGAGAATCCCGCATCCTTCAAAAGTCGCGCGAGCAGCGGCTTGTCGTCGAAGGCGGCGAGCACGAAAAGCTCGCTCGAAATGTATTGATCGCCCCGGTTCTGCGCCAGCTTGTCGGTGACGTTGAGTAGACGCTGCAAATCATTGGAGATGTGGATTTCGCCGGGCGTACCCTCGACTTTGGGCAATCGCTCGAGCGCTGCGCTGAGATCGCTGCGCAGTCGCGGCAGGTTGCCACCGGCCTTGACGAGCAGCGGGCGCACGGTGCCGGCCTGCTGATCGATGAGCGCGAGCAACACGTGCGCGGGCTCGATGATCTGGTGATCGCGACCGAGCGCGAGCGACTGGGCTTCGCCCAGGCCTTGCCGGAATTTTTCGGTGAGCTTGTCTTGACGCATGGGCCCTGCCCTCGCAAACAATCGCCTGATGGCCCTTCTAAGTTAGGGCATGCAGAGCGCTTTCAAGGGTGCGACAGGCACCACTAGTGCAGCTGGGACTCCGCAAAAGCGACGAGACCGATGCCGACGCCGATCCATAGCAATTGGAAGGCTCCCGCGCGCAAATCGGTGCGCTTGTGCAAACCCGGGATCAAATCGGCCACGGCCACGTACAGCAAACTGGCGGCCGCCACCGCGAGCGCATAGGGCAACAGCGACATGGCGGTGCCTAGCGTCCACCACCCGACCACCCCGCCGGCCACGGCGGTGAGACTAGAGAGTACGTTCCAGAGCAGCGCTTTGCCGCGACTGAAACCACCGTGCAACAGCACCGCGAAATTGCCGACTTCCTGCGGGATTTCGTGGGCCATGATGGCGAGCGTGGTGACGACGCCGAGATGGAAATCGGTGAGAAACGCGGCAGCGATCAGCACGCCGTCAATGAAATTATGGAGCCCGTCACCGACCATCACGAGCCAGCCCGACGCCTCGTGGCGGTGGTGCTCGTGGGTGTGGGCCGTCTCCACGGCCTCGGTGTGGCAGTGCCGCCAGAGCAGAAATTTTTCGAGCACGAAGAAGATTCCGATGCCCGCGAGCAGCGCGATGCCGACGTCGTGAACGCGGAAGGGGCCCGCCCCGGCCACGGCGTGTGGAATCAGCGCGAGCAATGCGGTGGCGAGCAGCGTGCCCGTCGCGAAGCTCACCGAGTGCGGCAGCGCGCGGTCACGGGTGGCCTGCGGCAGCAGCAGACTGAGAGCGGCGATCAGTGCCGAGAGCACTCCGCCCAGGGCCGTGAAAAGGACGATATTGGCGAGCACCGCGGACTCCGGGGCCAGAGAACGTTATATTCTAACACCAGATCAACGCTGCCATCCGACCCGTCCGTTGGTCGCGACGGTGCGAG
>RGYP01000031.1 GCA_010031985.1 Gammaproteobacteria bacterium | reverse complement strand
AACGCAAACGTCTCGCGCGCGGCGAGACGTTTGCGTTGGTCGCCGTAAAGTTCCGCAGAAGCAAGCTCGGGTCGCCCCATCGCTGCCGCCAGACGTTCGAACATCTTGTCGGTGGTGCAAGCGATGGCGATCCAGCGATCGTCACGGGTCCGAAAGTGCCCATGCGGACAGGCGACGAAACTGCCCGAGCCTTCGCGTTCGCGCACCACGCCATGCAGGCCATAGGCGGCAGCGATTTCTTCGAGGATGCGGAAGATCGCCTCGTAAATACCGACGTCGACGATCTGACCGCGCCCCGTCTGCTCGGCGTGACGTAGCGCGATCAAGGTGCCAATGGCACCGAACAGGCTTGCGACGTAATCGCCCAAAGGGACGGTGCCCGGCAGCACCGGCGTTTCGCCCGGGAACCCGGCAAGATAGTTGAGACCGCCGAAAGCCTGCGCGATGTGTGCGAACCCGGCGCGTCGTCGATAGGGCCCCGTTTGTCCGTAGCCCGTGACACGCAACATCACGAGCCGCGGATTCGCCGCGCGTAGCACCTCCCAACCGAGGCCCCAGCTTTCCATGGCCTCGGGCCTGAAGTTCTCAATCAATACGTCGGCCTTGGTGACGAGCTTGAGCAAGAGCGCAACGCCCTCGGGCTGACGCAGATCACAGGTGACGGATTTTTTGTTGCGACTCTCGCTCAGCCACTTGAGCGTGGCATCGGCACGGGCGGTCGTGGTGCCGTAGCGACGCATGGGATCGCCGCCTTGCGGGTGCTCGATCTTGATCACCTCGGCACCGAACTCGGCCATGATCGTGCCCGCATAAGGGCCGGCCAAAAAATTGCCGACGTCGATGACCCGCACGCCATCCAAAGGGCGAGAGGCGCCCGGGGCGGTCGTGCCTGAGTCCGTCTTGGTCGCGCTCATCGTCGGGTTCCATCCCAAATCGCCGAGCCATCCCCCAAGCCCCCGAGACTACCACCCGCCTCGGGAGGCCGATACAGGGTTAAAACGGGATGGGCTGCCCATCCCAGGCCCAGAGTCGACCGCTGTCGGCAGGGGTCAAACGGTCGAGCACCCCGAGCAGCGCGCTCGCCGAGCGTCGCGGCGTGAAGAGTTTTGCGGGCTCCACGCCACTCTGAAACGGCTTGGAAAGGCGTGTGTCGACCGTGCCGGGGTGCAGCGCCACGCACAGGGCACCGGCGTTTCGCTGGCGAAGCTCAACGGCACAGCTGCGGACCAGCATGTTGAGCGCGGCTTTGGAAGCGCGATAGGCATGCCAACCCCCGAGACGGTTGTCCTCGATCGAACCGACGCGCGCCGAGAGACAGGCGAATACCGACTTCGCGTCGCGTCGCAGCAAACCGAGCGTGTGCTTGGCAATCAGCGCGGGCCCCGTCGTATTCACGGCGAAGGCTCGCGAGAGCGCCGCGGCGTCGAGACTGCGCCAGGTTTTTTCCGGCTGCAGGTGCTCGTCGTGCAACATGCCCGTGGCGACGATGACGAGATCCAGCGGCCCGGCTGCGGCCGCGGCGGCGGCGACGGCTGCGATCGAAGCCTCATCTTCGAGCGAGAAATTCCAGGGCGGCGTAGCGGTTCGTGACGCCGCGTACACCGCGGCAACGCGATCGTGCGCCGCGAGCAAATCGGCGAAGGCGCCACCGATACCGCCGCTCGCCCCGAACACCAAGGCGCGCAGCGGAGCCCGAAAACTCGCGAGCGCGAGTGGCGAGTCGTCTGTCATCGGCGGGCACTCCGAAAAAAATTTTTCCAAAGGTATTGCACTCGCGGTCCGTGTGTCTTACTTTTCGCGCGCGTTGCGAGGTGTGGTGCCGCTCGTGACGTCCAGAGATGGCTGTCTGGACCCGATGGAGGTGGACAAGAAGAAATGAAGATCTCAGCGTCGCAAGACAACGACCCTGGACCCCGTCTTCTCAAGGTCAATCAGTATCTAGAAAAGAACTTCCCGGACTTCTTTGCCGAAGCCCGCTTCGACGTCGGTGACGACGACTACTTTCTGTACTCCCGCTTCGGCCAATATCTCGCTCGCTCCATCGAAAACCGCCGCGCACCGCGCGCCAAGATCTACCGCGGTTTCACCGTACTCAACAAAATGGCCGCTGTGTCCCGCAAGGACCCGCAAGTGCTGCGCATGCTCGTATCCGGGCCGCTAGAGCATCTTGTCGATGCCCCGAAGGCTCGTGCCCTCGCCATGAAGCGCCTGTCGCCAGTGGCTCAGGGGTATCTCGAAAGCCTTTGCGAATGAGTGCGGACTACGGCGCCCGCGCCCGATTGGGGGTTGCGACGCCGCAGGCCAATCCCACCGTCGAACCCGAACTGCGCGCCCTCCTGCCGGAGGGCGTCGCCGTTTATGCGACCCGGCTCGTGCATCCGGCACCTGACGTCGAGACACGCCTCGATCACTACATCCGGCATATTCCCGAAGCGATCGCGAGCTTCGGGTCGATGCGCCTCGCCGCTTTCGGATTTGGCTGCACGGGCTCGAGCTATCGCGCGGGTCCGACGCTCGAAGACGAGCTGACGGCCACCGCCTCCAAGATGCGAGGCATCCCCGTGATCACCGCCGCGCAAGCCATTCGCGGCTCGCTGACGGCGATGGGTGCCCGACGCATCGCACTGATCTCGCCCTACCCGCAGAGTCTGGCGGAGGCCGGCTACCGTTACTGGGAACTCGCCGGCGTCGAAATCGTCACGCGCCTGCGAGTCGATCCCGCACTCACCGATACCCACGGCATCTATGAAATGACCAGCGGCGATGCGCTTGATGCGCTGCGCAAGCTCGAGTTGCAAGGTGTCGATGCGCTGGTCCTGAGCGGCACCGGGATGCCGACCTTGCGGGCGCTGCAAGCCGCCCGCCGCGAGTTGCCGATCCCCGCGATATCGTCCAATCTTTGTCTGGCGTGGACACTGCTGCGCACAGCCTCGCCCGAACTGGCACCCCCCATGCCGCAGCTGCTGCTGCCGACCTAAGAATTCATCGGAGAACGCCTTGAGCACTCGCATCGTCAATGCCCTGATCGATCGTCGTACGGCCTTGCTGCTCGGCATGGCGAGCGGCGCCGTCGCCGGCCTTGCCGCGACCGGAGTGTCGTCGCTCGCCGCCACACTGCTGCGAAAAACCATCCCGTCGAGCGGCGAGAAGATTCCCGTCATCGGCGTCGGCACCAACAATTACAGCCCGACCACGCCGGAGGAGCGGGCAGCCCGTCGCGCCGTGCTCGAACGGCTCACGGCAGCGGGCCTCAGCGTCATCGATACGGCACCTCTTTATCGCGAATCCGAGCGCGTGATCGGCGAGTTGCTCGCCGAAATCGGCAATCGACCGAAAGCCTTCTTGGCGACCAAGGTCACGGCGCGTGGGGGTACTCGCGAAGAGGGCATCGCCAGCATCGATGAATCGATGCGTCGTCTGCAGACCCATTTCATCGAGCTGATGCAGGTGCACAACCTGATCGGCGCCGAGGCCCTGCTGCCGCTGATGGCCGAGTGGGTGGCGGCGAAGCGGATCCGCTACGTGGGGATCACCACCTCGCAGGACGCGCAGTATCCCGACATGTTGCGCCTCATGCGCACACAGAAGCTCGACTTCATTCAGGTCGACTACTCGCTCGGCAATCGTGGTGCGGCGGACGAGGTGTTGCCGCTCGCCGCCGCGACGGCAATCTGTTCGGCCGCGTTCGCGAGCAAAAACTGCCCGACTGGGCGGCCGAGTTCGATGCGCACAGCTGGGGACAAGTTTTCCTGAAGTACGTCGTCTCGCACCCAGCCGTCACCTGCGCGATCCCGGGCATGACCAAAGTCGCGAACCTCGAAGACAATCTCGGAGCCGCGCAAGGGCGTCTGCCCGATGCCACCATGCGCAAGCGCATCGAGGCGTACTGGGACGCACTGCCCGCCTGAATGAGCTCGTCTGCAGTCATCATCGATTGTGACCCCGGGGTCGACGACGGCGTCGCCCTGCTGCTGGCGTTCGCCGCGCCCGACATGCTCGAGCTGCGCGGTATCACGACCGTCGGCGGCAACGTTGCTGCCCCGCTGACTGCGCGCAACGCCTGCCTGATCCGCGAAATCGCCGGCCGCGAGGACGTGCCGGTGCATGCGGGCTGCGCGCGGCCGCTACGCAGGGAGCCGGTGGAGGCCGGGCATTTTCATGGTGAATCGGGCTTGGGCGATCTGCCGACAGGATCGCCGCGCAAAGGTCCCGAGGCACTGCATGCTGTCGAGTTTCTGATTCACGAACTGACGCATGCCGCTGCGGCCTCGATTTCTTTGGTCATCACCGGACCGATGACCAACGTCGCCACAGCGATACAGCGTCGTCCCGAGGTACTGCGCGGAATTCGCGAATTCGCGATCATGGGTGGCGCACGCAGCGCGGGCGGCAACATCACGCCCTCGGCCGAATACAACATCTACGCCGATCCGCATGCGGCGCAGGTGGTTTTCAATGCAGGACCGCCCGTATACGCCTTCGGCCTCGACGCCACCCACCAGGTACGGGCCACGCCCGCGAGAACGGCGGCGCTCGGCGCACTCGAGACCCCTGCCGCACGCGCGGCCTTCGACCTGCTCGAGTTCTCCAATGCGCTGCCCGCCAACGGTCCGCGCGAGCAAGGCTCGCCGCTGCACGACCCCTGCCCGATCGCCTGGCTGATCGATCCTTCGCTGTTCGAATTTCGGCGCTGCCACGTCGACGTCGAAACCGAATCGGCCCTGACCGCCGGCCACACGGCCGTCGAATTTCGTCCGCGTGCGGACCGTGTTCAGAACGTGCAATGGGCCGTACGCGCGAATGGCGATGGCATTTTTGCTCTGCTGACGAAGCGGCTCGCTCAGTCGGGCAAGGCGTAAGCGATCAAGTAATCGCCGATGGGCGTGCCCACCTGGGCGTTGCCGCCGGCGGCGATGACGACGTATTGCTTGCCCTTGACCGAATACGTCATGGGAACGGCCATGCCCGGGACAGGCAGATCAGCCGACCACAATTCTTTGCCGGTACGAGTGTCGAGCGCACGCAACTTGGAATCCATGGTGGCGCCAATGAAAACGAGCCCACCGGCGGTGGTGATCGGCCCGGCGACGTTCGGCGAGCCCCAACCTGCACCCTTGGGAACGGTCACACCGGCGCGGCGGATCTGACCGAGTGGAATTTGCCAGCGCGGCTGACCGCTGCCGAGATCGAGCGCCATCAGCGTCCCCCACGGCGGTGGCGTGCACGGCACACCGAGCGGCGAGTTGAAGAGCTCACCCTCGATTCGATAGGGCGTACCCACCAAAGGTCGGGTCAGATAATCTTTGGGTGGCTTCTGATCTTCCGCCGAGTCTTTCTTCGGAACGACTCGAATCACTGTCGCCAGATTTTCGGCCTTGATGATCAAAGAATTAGTCGCCGGATCGTAGGCCGCACCGCCCCAATTGCCGCCGCCCAAGGCCGACGGAAAAAGAATCGAGCCGCGAATGGAAGGCGGTGTGTACATGCCCTCGTAGCGCAGCTCGTCGAAGCGGCGTCGGCAGGCATAGGTGTCGATGGGCGTGATACCGAACAAATCTTCACGCTTCAAAGTTTGTCTGGCGAACGGCGCCATGCCCTGTGGAACGGGCTGCGTCGTCGCGGCGGTTTCGCCCGGAACGTCGCTCGCGGGCACCTCCCGATCGACGATGGGCCAAAGCGGCTCACCGGTCCGACGGTCGAATCCGTAGAGCCATCCCATCTTCGTCTGCAGCAAAGCGGCCTGCACGGTGCGGCCATCCCTGCGGATGTCGACGAGCAGCGGATGACCCACGAGGTCGTAGTCGAACAGGTCGTGGCGGACTACCTGTCGCGACCAGACCACGTTGCCGGTCGCGCCATCGAGCGCGACGATGGCATTCGCCAACGGCATCTCGAAACGACGTCCGCCACCGTAGTAGTCGGTCGATGGACTCGTGGTGGGCAGGAACACGAGGTTGTTGGCGACATCGACGCTGATCGTCGACCAGACGTTCGCTGCGCCGCTTCGGCCGCGAAACTCGGGCGGTATCGGATTGAACTCCCAGCGCAACTCGCCGGTTCGCGCATCGAAGGCGCGAACGATGCCATCCTTGGCATTGGCGATCCCGTCGTTGACCGCCATCGCGGCAATCACGATGTCGCCGAGCACCGCCGGCGGCGAGGTCGACGAGGCCATGATGCCTTCGCCGTGATTTTCGTAGTCGGCTTGCGATGCCCAACCCGGGTGCCCCTTCGCAGCGCCGAAATCGGCGCACAAAGCACCGGTCTCGGCGTCGAGGGCGTAGAGGCGTGCGTTTTCGCCGTTCTTGAAGATGCGACGCTGGCACGGCGCATCGGACGTCGCGGCGCTCTCCCAGTAGGCAACGCCGCGACATCGACTCGCCATGGTCCGCGGCGGACTCAAGGCCTCGCGACCGCTTTTCGGATCGGCGCGGTGCGGGTCGAAGACCCAGCGTTCGCGTCCCGTTTCGGCATCGAGCGCGAACACACGATTGAACGGCGTGCAGAAATAGAGCGTGCCATTCACCTGCAAGGGCGTCGCCTGCAAGATGGACCCCTTCGGCGAGGGTGCGTCGACGAAATCACCGCTGCGATGGGTCCACACTTGACGCAACTTGCGAACGTTGCCGGTGTCGATTTGCGCGAGCGGCGAATGCTGGCTGCCACCGGGGTCACGGCCGAATGCCAGCCAAGCGCCCTCATTCGCCTCAGGTGCCGCGATCGCACTACAGCACGCAAGCCACATCGCGGCCACGAGTGAAAATCGCCCAGTTGAGAAGCGCGCAAACGTCAATGTCTTCATAGCTCTTTTTCTCATGTTCAGCGCAGCCACACGACGGCCGCACCACCGATCGCCAGCACGGTCGCCATCACGGCCAACCAAATCCATGGCGGCGAGCGCGTCGCTCTTCCGGCCACCTCTGCGGCAGCAGTCCGCACGATCGCGGGCTTGATCTCGTGACGATCGCTCGCGAATGCCGCGAGCATCGCACGGTCGGCGATCACGTTGACGAGGCGCGGCAGTCCCCGACCCTGACGGTGCAATTCACGCAGCGCGGCCGGCGTGAAGATTTCTCTCGTGGCGCCAGCCACGCGCAGCCGATGTCGAACGTAGGCCGCAGTTTCGTCGGCCGACAACGGATCGAGATGCAGCCTGCCCGTGATGCGCTGCGCAACTTGGCGCATGTCTTCACGGGCGAGCAGATCGCGCAGCTCTGGTTGGCCGATGAGGATCACCTGCAACAACTTGCGAGTCGCGGTCTCGATGTTGGTCAGCAGCCGTACCTGCTCGAGGACGTCCCGCTCGAGGAGATGCGCTTCGTCGATGAGCACTGCGACTCGCCGCCCCGCAGCGTTGGCCTCGAGCAGACGCGCAGTCAAGGCGTCTACCAAAGATTTCACACTATCGCGCCCGTCGGCGGGCACGACCACGCGCAATTCCTCGCAAATTGTCTGCAGAAACTCGGTGACCGTCACCCGCGGATTGAGTATGAGCGCGATATCGACGTCGGCGGGCTCACGGCAGAGCAGCGAGCGAACCACCGTCGTCTTGCCCGTGCCCACCTCTCCGGTGAGTTGAATGAATCCCCCGGCGGCACTTACGCCATAGAACAGATGACCGAGGGCTTCGGTGTGCCGCGCGCTGGGATAGAGATAGCGCGGATCGGGCGTGATCGAAAACGGCGGCTCGGTCAGACCAAAGAAATTTTCGTACATGCGCTGATGCCCGATGATGCGCGGCGCAGCTGAAAATCAGCGCCCCGGCGGCACGTATACGCAGCCCTGGCGAGCCGCCACCAGCACCCGGCAGATCTCGCGTGCGCGCTCTTGACTCGCGACACTCGCCTGCAGTCGATAGATCTCGACCTTGCCGTTCGATCCAAGCACCGCCTGCGAGACCAGGCCCTGCAGTTCGACGTGGCGAGCACGCACCTCGCGCCAGGCATCGAGCGCCTTGTCGCGACTCGAGTACGCCCCGAGCTGGATGCGGTGAGTCACGGGCGCCGGTTCGACGTTGACCGCAGGCGCGGCAATGGGTGGCGCAACGTGCGATGCCTCGGCACCCGGGTTGTCGTCGCTAGCGGCGCTCGCGGCCGCGATCGGCGTGCGGTCTACAGGCGCAGGGTCGCTCGGCAGCATGCCGGGCGGCTCCGGAGACTCGACCGGTTCGATCGCCGCCGGGCCGAGCACGCCAGGTGTCGACAGAAAGTTCTGCAGGCGCACGCGCGCCTCCCTCGTCCAACGCCCCTTCGGATGATTGTTGATGAAGGCGCGGTAGCCCTCGGCGGTGTCGGACTCGGTGGCGATCAACCAATCGCGTTGCTCGACGAGATCGGCCAGGCGCCGCTGGGCAACCGGCACGTACTGACTCTGCGGATGCTGCTGGACGAAGGCCTCGTAGGCCTCGAGCGTGTCGGCGCGCTGCGTGCTGCGCCAGTCCTGCAATTCGCCGCAGGCGGCAAGCAGCAGCGCCAGCAACGAAACGACAAGCATGCGAGGAGGTCGATGCATCGCCCGATTCTAGGTCAAGCAGAACCCGGTGTGGCTGCGAGCGCGCGCAGGATGAATCGATCGGCCCAACCCGGACCATCGAAGGAATCAAAAAATCCGCAATGCCCGCCGGTGGAGGTGACGATCACCCGAAGGCAGGGTGGTCGCGCCAATCGAGCGAGGTCCTTGGCCGGGATGATGGGATCGTCCAAGGCCGTGATCAGCGTCGCGGGCACTCTGAGGCCGGCGAGCCGGTCCTCGGTGATGGCGTAGCCTCGAAAGTATTCTTCGACCGATCCATAGCCCGAGTGCTTCAAAACGAGTTCGCGCGTCATCGCGCGCAGGTCCCCGGACTTCAATGATTCGCCGAAGTCGAAGGTGCCCGGCCAAGCCCGTTGCTTCAGTCGCAGCGACCGCAACCACTTGCGCACGAAATAGTCGTGGTACAGCGACCACCCGCTCTCGAGCGCATCGAGACAAGTGGCCGGATCGAGCACCGGTGACACGCCAAAGGCGTGATCGATACGCAAATCGGCACGCTCGGCTTCAGCCGCTACGCGCAACATGAAGTTGCCGCCGAGCGAAAACCCGGCGAGCACGAGCCGATGCGACGGAAACAAAAACTGCAGTCGCTTCACCGCCCCCACCACTTCGGGCAGTCGACATGAGTGGAACAACTCGCGATTGAGGTGGTGCGTCGCGCCATGATCGCGCAGATTGAGTCTGACGACGTCGTGGCCTTGCTCGTGCAGCGTCTGCGCCAGCGACAACACATAGAGTGAACGGGCGCTGCCTTCCCAACCGTGCAGCAACACCGCGAGAGTTCTGGTGGCCACGCTGACCGCAGGAGGCGCCGCCGAGAAAAACCCCTGCAAGCGTACTCCGTCGCCGCAATCGAGCAGCAACTCGCGACTCGAAGCAAGTAACGGACGAGCCCGACGCTCGACCAGCACCCGGCGCAACGGCAGGCTCGGCAGGATCGACTGCAGATGAGCGCCGCTCAGCCACCGCGGCGGATGGAATGGCTCGTGCATGTTGATCGGCAGACGAGCGATGGGCCCCGCGCACTCAGTCGCGCAGGCCGGTGCCTCGCTCCATCAACCAGAGCGCGACGCCGAACAACGCCAGCGCCGCCAAGGCCAT
Source organism: Gammaproteobacteria bacterium (assembly GCA_010031985.1). Classification (GTDB taxonomy): domain Bacteria; phylum Pseudomonadota; class Gammaproteobacteria; order Steroidobacterales; family Steroidobacteraceae; genus UBA964. The sequence continues at coordinate 1,652 of RGYP01000031.1, read as the reverse complement.
GATGCCGAACGCCAGACCGACGTGGACGTCGGAGCGGCCGAGGAAACCGTAACGGAAGGCGTTGACCATGTGCAGGACCGGATTGGCGAAGGACAAGGTTCGCGCCCACTCCGGCAGCAAATTGATGGAATAGAACACACCGCCAAAATACGTGAGTGGCGTGAGTATGAAGGTGGGGATCCAGTTCACCTGATCGAAATTCTTGGCGAACACGCCGTTTATGAAGCCCGCCAAAGAAAACACCACTGCGGTCAGCAAAACAGCCACCAGCGTGACCAGCAGATGATGCACGGGCAGATGCGTGAATATCAAAGAAATCACGGTGACGGCGAGCCCCACCAGCAGGCCGCGCAACACACCGCCCCCGACGTACCCGGCGACGATGATCCAGTTGGGTTGCGGTGAAACCGAGATTTCTTCGAGAAAACGCTGAAACTTGGCGCCGAAGAACGACGACGATACGTTCGCATAAGCGTTGGTGATGACCGCCATCATGATGAGTCCGGGAGCGATGTACTGCATGTAATCGACGCCGTCCATCTGCCCGATACGCCTGCCGATGAGGCTACCGAAGATCACGAAGTACAGCGCTGCGGTAACCGCCGACGGTACGATCGTCTGGCCCCAGATACGCAGGATGCGTCCGAACTCGCGCAGTACGATGGTCTGGAAACCAACCCAGCGAACGCCGGCGAAACCCGCACTCATGCCGCTGCCCCCGACTTGTCGACGAGACGCATGAATATTTCTTCGAGTCGGTTCACCTTGTTGCGCATCGTGACCACGTGCACGCCGTCGGCCGAAAGGCGCGTGAAAAGATCGTTGAGGTCACGATCTTTGCTGACCTCGATCTCGAGCGTCTGCGGATCGACGAGTCGAATGTCATAGCCCGCGACCGTGGGCGCTTGCGCCACGGGGTCGCGCAGACTGAGCACGAAAGACTCGGTGTGCAACGTCAGCAGCAGGCGATCCATGCGATCGGCCTCGGCGATGCGCCCACGATCGATGATGGCGATGTTGCGACAGAGCGTCTCGGCCTCTTCGAGATAGTGCGTAGTCAGGATGATCGTGGTCCCCGCCGCGTTGAGCTCGCGCAAGAAGTCCCACATCGAGCGGCGGATTTCGATGTCGACGCCCGCAGTAGGCTCATCGAGGATGAGCAGCCGCGGTTCGTGCACCAGGGCGCGCGCGATCATGAGGCGCCGCTTCATGCCCCCCGACAAGGTACGCGCCATTTTGTTGCGCTTGTCCCAGAGCGAGAGTTTGGTCAGATACTTTTCCGCACGCTCACGCGCGAGACGCCGCGGGATCCCGTAAAAACCCGCCTGATTGACGACGATGGTCTCGGGCGTTTCGAACTGGTTGAGATTGAGTTCTTGCGGCACGACGCCGATGCAGGCCTTGGCCGCTTCGAGATCGGTGTCGAGATCGTGACCAAACACCCGCACGCTGCCCGCCGTTTTGGTCACGAGCGAAGTGCAGATGCCGATCATGGTGCTCTTGCCCGCCCCGTTCGGACCGAGCAGCGCGAAGAAGTCGCCTTCGGCGACGTTGAGATCGATGCCCTTGAGGGCTTCTACGCCATTGCGGTATCGCTTGACGAGACCGCGGACCGCGAGTGCTTCCATCAGGCCGAAGAAGATAACACGGCC
>RGYP01000004.1 GCA_010031985.1 Gammaproteobacteria bacterium | reverse complement strand
AGCCGGCAAACCGGCGGGCAGCAGCGAGCGCGTACGCATCGTGATCCGGCCGCGGCCTGCGACCGGGACCGCCGACGCCGAGCCGCCGAAACCATGAGACGGCCGTCATGAGCCACTTGCGCGCCACCCATCTCGCCAAGGCCTACGGCGCACGTCAGATCGTGCGCGATCTGTCCCTCGAGGTGCAGGCGGGCGAAATCGTGGGTCTGCTGGGTCCGAACGGTGCAGGCAAAACGACCGCCTTTTACATGATCGTCGGTCTGGTGCCGGCCGATGCCGGACGGATCGAGGTCGACGGTCGTGATCTCACCCACGCCCCCATCCACCAACGCGCCAAAGCCGGCATCGGTTACCTGCCGCAGGAAGCCTCGGTGTTCCGTCGGTTGTCGGTCGAGGACAACGTGCTCGCCATCCTCGAAACGCGACCCGAACTCGACGCGACGCAGCGCGCGACGCGTTGCGAGCAAATCCTCGCCGACTTGCGCATCGAGCACGTGCGTCGCTCGCCCGGCATGGCACTCTCGGGTGGCGAGCGTCGTCGCGTCGAAATCGCGCGCGCGCTCGCCGCCGATCCGCGCTTCATGCTGCTCGATGAGCCTTTCGCCGGCGTCGATCCGCTCTCCGTCGCCGACATTCAGCACATCATCCGCGAGCTCGCCGCGCGCGGGATCGGCATCCTCATCACCGACCACAACGTTCGCGAAACCCTCGACGTGTGTGCGCGCTCGTACATCATCGGCGATGGAACGGTCATCGCATCCGGGTCGGCGGCAGAAATCCTTGCCAATCCCCGCGTGCGTGAGGTGTACTTGGGCGAGTCCTTCAGTCTTTAGGAAGCCCTAGCGACGCCGGCCGCGTCGCCCGCTCAAATTCCGACCCGCCGATGCTCAAGCAGTCCCTGCAACTCAAGCTCGGTCAGTCCCTGACCATGACGCCACAGCTGCAGCAGGCAATACGCCTCCTGCAGATGCCGACGATCGAACTGCAGGCACATTTGGCAGAGGTGCTCGAGTCCAACGTCATGCTCGAGCAAGAAGACCCGGAAGACGAGGTCGAGCTCGGCAGTCATTTCACCGCGGTCGAACAACCGGCAGCCGTCGAGACGCCTGAACCGGTCGAAGTCGAAGTTGTAGAGCAGCCCTGGGCAGATCGGCCGGGCACCGGCAGCGATGCCGGCCGCGCCGAAGACGACGAGATGGCCGATCGTGACATCGTCGATGAACGCGGGCAGTCGCTGCGCGATCACCTGCTCGGACAACTGGAACTCGCCGGCCTTTCCGATGACGATCTGACCGTCGCCACGGCACTCGTCGATGCCCTGAACGATGACGGCTACCTCACCGAGACGCTGAGCGAGATCGGCGCCAGTCTGCAGCCCGATCTCGTCTGGGACGACGAAGAAATCGAGCGCGTGTTGCTGTTGGTACAGACGCTCGAGCCCGTGGGCATCGGCGCGCGCAGTCTCGCCGAATGTCTGACGCTGCAGCTTGCGCAACTCGATGCGGCGACGCCTGGTCTCGCGCTTGCGCTACTTATCACGGCGCAGCATCTCGACCTGCTCGCCAAACGCGATCCGACCCCGCTCGCCGAGGCGACCGGCGCAGCGGCCGAAGACCTCGCGGCGGCCATCGCCCTGGTGCGCGCCTGCCATCCGCGCCCGGGTTCGCTCGTGAGTGCGGCACGGCCGGAATACGTGATCCCGGACGTGTTCGTGCGCCGTACCGCCAAGGGCTGGGCGGTGGAACTCAACCCGGGAACCGCGCCGCGCATTCGCGTGAATCAGGAATACGTCGGCATGCTCGGTCGGGGTAGCGATCACACGACGCTGCGCACGCAGTTGCAGGAGGCGCGCTGGCTGCTCAAGAGTCTCGAGATCCGCAACGACACGCTGCTCAAGGTGACCCGAGCCATCGTCGCGCGGCAGGCGGATTTTTTGAATCACGGCGATGAGCGCATGAAACCGATGATCCTCAAGGACATCGCCGCCGCGATCGAGATGCACGAATCGACCATCTCGCGCGTCACCTCGGGCAAATACATGCACACGCCGCGCGGTGTGTACGAATTGCGTTATTTCTTTTCGAGTCAGGTGGAGGGTGGCGACGGCCAAGGGACTTCCTCGACCGCCATCCGCGCCAAGATTCGCAAACTCATTCGTGACGAGGACGCCACGAACCCTCTCTCGGACAGCAGGCTCGCAGAGATCCTGAGCGGCGAAGGCATACCCGTGGCCCGCCGCACGGTCGCGAAGTACCGCGAAGGGTTGGGTATCGATTCCTCGGCCGAGCGAAAGAAGGTCAAATCGCGCTAACCTTGACGTCAACAGGAGGACGCCATGCAGATCTCCATCACCGGCCATCACGTCGAAGTCACCGACGCCATGCGCGCTTACGTCCACAAGAAGATGGACCGCATCACGCGCCACTTCGATCACCTCATCGATGCGCACTACGTGCTGTCGGTCGAGAAACTGCGGCAGAAGGCCGAGGCCACGCTCAAGGTTCGCGGCGGCGACATCCACGCCGATGCCGTTGCCGAGGACATGTACGCGGCCATCGACGCGCTCGCCGACAAACTCGATCGATTGGTGAAGAAGCGCAAGGAAAAAACCACCGACCACCACGCCGAAGAGGGTCGTCGAGCGCGCCACTGACGGCGTTCTCTTCGCTGTCCGTCCGCATGGCCTCGACGCTGCGTCTCATTCTCGTCAGCGGTCTCTCCGGGGCCGGCAAGAGCGTGGTGCTCAACGCGCTCGAAGATCTTGGCCACTATTGCGTCGACAATCTGCCCGCTTCGATGCTCGAGTCCTTCGTCGCGCACGTGCTGCGCAGCAACGAGGGCGACTACCAAACCGTCGCCATCGGCATCGACGCCCGCGACTCCGGTGTCGGGTTAGAGCGCATCCCGGACACCATCGGCGAATTGCGGCGCAGCGGCGTGCGCTGCGAATTGCTGGTGGTGACGGCCGCCGAAGGCGAATTGCTGCGTCGATTCGGCGAGACCAAACGTCGTCATCCCTTGTCGCGCGAGGGCGGCAGCCTGCAGGAGGCCATCCTGCGCGAGCGCCAACTGCTCGATCCCATGATCCAGTCGGCCGATCTCGTGGTCGACACCACGCACATGGGCGTGCACGAATTGCGCGACGTCATCGTGCAGCGCATCGATCGCCGACGCGGCGCCGAACTGTCGCTGACACTGGTGTCGTTCGGTTTCAAGCACGGCGTCCCCGGCGATTGCGATTTCGTCTTCGATGCGCGCACGCTGCCCAATCCCTACTGGACGGTGAGTCTGCGCACGCTCACCGGTCGTGATCAGGAAGTGATCGAGTATCTCGGCGCGCAACCTGCAGTCGGCGCCCTGCTCGAAGAATTCGAACGCTTCATCACGGCGCGGATCGACGAACATCAGGCGGCGCGACGTCGCTATCTCACCGTCGGCATCGGCTGTACCGGCGGCCAGCACCGCTCGGTGTATCTCGTCGATCGTCTGGCCGAACGTCTGCGCGCCAAGGCGCCCGCCTTGGCCGTGCGTCACAGCTCGCTCGCATGAACGTCAGCACCCGCAAAGAAGCGCGACTCGTCGCGCTGCGTGAGGCGCTCGACTCCGGCACGCTGCGTCCGGCGCAGCGCATGGTTGCCGCGATGCATCCGGCGGAGATCGCGCTGCTGCTCGAATCGGTGCCGCCGCGGCAGCGCGAACTCGTCTGGGGCATGGTCGATCCCGAGCTCGAAGGCGACGTGCTGGTCGAGCTCAACGAAAACGTCCGTCAGGAACTCATCGGCGAAATGGCGACCGAAGAATTGGTCGCCGCGGCCGAAGGCATGGAACTCGATGATCTCGCCGACCTCGTCGGCGATCTCCCCGAGACCGTGACGCTGCAAGTACTGCGCTCGATGGACCAGCGTGATCGCGAGCGTCTGCGCAACGTGTTGTCGTGGCCCGAGGATAGCGCGGGCGGGCTCATGAACACCGATACGGTGAGCGTGCGTGCCGACGTCACGCTCGAGGTGGTGCTGCGTTATCTGCGCATGCGTGGCGAGCTGCCGGCGCGGACCGACAGTTTGTTCGTAGTCGATCGCGACGATCACTACCTCGGCACCATCGCCTTGACGCGGATCATCACCGGCGACCCCGAAGCCAGTGTGGGCGAAAGCCTCGATACCGAAGCGCCGCGCATCGAGCCTGAAACCGCGGCGCACGACGTCGCGCAACTTTTCCAGGATCGCGATCTGGTCTCCGCCGCCGTCGTCGGCGTCGAAGGTCGCCTGCTCGGTCGCATCACCATCGACGACGTGGTTGACGTCATCCGCCAGGAAGCCGAGCACTCCGTGCTGTCGATGGCGGGCCTGCAGGACGAGGAAGACCTGTTCGCCGGGATCGTGCCCTCGACGCGACGACGCTTGCTCTGGCTCGGCATCAACCTCGTGACCGCGTTTCTTGCCGCGGCCGTGGTCAAATCCTTCGAGGGCACCATCGAGAAGGTGGCGGCGCTCGCCGCGCTGATGCCGATCGTCGCCTCGATGGGCGGCATCGCCGGCACGCAGACGGTCACGCTTATCATCCGCGGTCTGGCACTCGGTCAGGTGCAGTGGGACAACGCCCGCTGGCTGCTTTTCAAAGAAATCGCCGTGGGTGGACTCAACGGTCTGTTGTGGGCACTCGTGGTCGGCGTGGTCACGGTGTTCTGGTTCGACACCTGGCAAATCGCCGGCATCATCGCCGCCGCCATGCTGATCAATCTGCTGGCCGCCGCCGCCGTGGGTGTGCTGGTGCCGCTCGCGCTGCGGCGACTCGACATCGACCCCGCGTTGTCGGCGGGCGTCATCATCACCACGTTCACCGACTGCATCGGCTTCGCGACGCTGCTCGGCCTCGGCGCACTGTTTCTGACCTGACTTTGGGCTCGCGGCCCGGCGCGGCTCGACACTACGCCGTCAGGCGTCCCGATTGATAATCGGCGATCGCGCGCTCGATCTCCGCGCGCGTGGTCATCACGAAGGGTCCGTACTGAACCACGGGCTCGCCGATCGGCGCCGCGGCGAGCAACAAAAAGCGCGCACCCTCCGCTCCCGCAGTCAGCCGCACCTCATCGCCCGGGCCAAGCACGCCGCCCTGACGTCGCGACAAGCCTGCGGGCAGGCTGCTTTCGGCGCGCGCCGCCAGCCCACCTTCGTAGACGTAGAGATACACGCTGTGCCCTTCGGGCACGCCGTAACGGAACTCGGCCGTCGACTGCAGGGTCACGTCAAAGAAAATGGGCTGCGTCGTGACACCGGCCACCGGACCCGAGACGCGCAGTGACCTTGGCGCGGCGGCGTCGACGAAATCTCCGGCGATCACCTTGATACACCCACCTTCGATCTCGGCGACCGGAATGCGCGAAGCATCGATGTCCTCGTAGCCCGCAGCGCACATCTTTTCGCGCGCTGGCAGGTTGATCCACAACTGGAAGCCGCGCATCAGGCCGCTCTCCTGCTGCGGCATCTCGGAGTGGATGATGCCGCGCCCGGCGGTCATCCACTGCACGCCGCCGCTTTTGAGGTGACCCCGATTCCCGAGGTGATCCTCGTGCAGCATGTGACCCTCGAGCATGTAGGTCACGGTCTGAAAGCCGCGATGCGGATGGGCCGGAAAACCGGCGATGTATTCGTCGGCGCGCTCACTGCCGAACTCGTCGAGCATCAGAAAGGGGTCGAGTCGCGCGAATTGCGACTGGCCGAGGCTGCGGTACAGCGTCACCCCCGCTCCATCGGAGGTGCGCTGCGCCGAAACCACACGCTGCAAAACCCTGATCATCCGTACGTCCCCATACGGCAACGCGCTTCCGACCGCTACTTCACCGGCGCCGGTTTCTGGCGAAGCGCGTAGTGCTCGAGACTCGAGAGGCTGCGATCGTCGCTCCACACCGTCGGTGCATCGAAATATTTGGCGTAGTTCTTGTGCGCGTAATCGAGCACCTGCCGCGACAGCACTTCTTCGAGATCTTTGGTCGTACCCATGAAACAGGCGTACTGGCAGAAGCCCGGACGCTGACCCATCAGCATCCACGGCAGCCACGGCGTGATGCGGTTCCAGGTACCGTTGTAGTCGAGCGTGGTGAGCTTGGGATTTTGCAGGTCTTCGATCTTGATGTGATGGGCGAAGAATTCGGACACCTGCACGATCGGACCCGAGGACTCGCGCGGCCATTTGTCGGGCTGCAGCGCGTTCGGGTAGGCGAGATGAATGTGGATTTCCATCTCGGCCATGTTGCCGTGCTGGTACCAGGGCAGCATGAACGGAATCTTGGGCGGCGGCGCCTCGTTGTTGAGCCCGCCAAACTTCGGCGGCTGCGGAAAGTGATCTTCGATCAGATAGTTGAACGGGTCGTTGTCGACGTGTACCGCCTTGACCATCTCGCCCGTGAGCGGATTCTTCCAGTCATCGAGCACTTCACCGCTGCGCAGGTCGGTGTAGACGATGATCTCGCGGCACATGCGGCGAATCGCACCGTCCGGCCCCTCGGCGAGACGAATCACGCCGAAGCCCGAGGTTCCCATGAGATCGACGATTTTTTTGTTCGGTTCCACGGCCATGAGATAGCCCTTGAACCAAAAATATTTCGGCTTGCCGAAGTCGAGATCGCCCTGGATGCGCGCATAGGCGAGTTGATTGCCGCGTCCGGTGCCGAGGTCGAGATAGGGTCCCTTCAGACCGGGCCCCATCCCGTACTTCGAGGTCATGGCTGTCGCCGCCATGGCCGAAGGTCCGCCGAGCGTCATGCTGGCGAGGCCCGAGGCGCCGATGGCGAGCGCGCCGCCCAAACCGCTGGCCGTGGCGAGGAAATCACGCCGCGCCGGCGCGGCCAGTTGATCCGAATTCGACATGAGCATTTACCCCCGATGAATGAACGTGTTTGAAATCATCGATCGTCGACCCCGAGCCCGATCAGGCGCCCGGGACCTGCAATTTTTTGAGTTCGGCCAGCACGAGTTTGGAATGCCCCGCCGGGTCGACCTTTTCCCAGTGACGCACGATCTTGCCCTGCGGGTCGATGATGAACGTGTCGCGGCGCGCGAACTCCATGAGACCGAGCATGCTGGTGAGCACGCCGTACGACTTGGTGACCTGTTTGTCGGGATCGGCCAGCACTTGGAAGGGCAGGCTATGTTCCTTGGCGAAGTCTTTCTTCGACGCGACATCGTCGACGCTGACCCCGAGGATCACGGTATTGGCCCGACGGAAGGCAAAGATATCGTCGCGGAACTCGCAGGCCTGGGTCGTGCATCCGGGCGTGTTGTCCTTGGGATAGAAATAGAGCACGACCCACTTGCCTCGATGTTCCTTGAGCGAGACCCACTTGCCGGTCTGATCCTGCAGGCGGAATTCCGGCGCGGGTTGCCCCGCCTTGGGGCTGTCGGCCCGGGCATCGCCGATCAGCGTGGCACCGACGAGCAAAGCCAGGGAGACCAACAAGGACATGCAGCGATGGACGATCATCATGACCGGTGATCCTTTGAAAATGGATTGAACTGTATCTTCACGGCTCGCCGTCTGCGGCACAATAGGCGTCGTGACTCTGCAAGGTGATGTCCGCAACGTGAGCAGCGACGGCGGCCCGAACCGGGGTCGCCGCGCCCTGGTGCTCTCCGGGGGTGGGGCGCGCGCGGCCTATCAAGTGGGGGTGCTGAAGGCTTTGGCCGAACTTTGGCCAGGCAAAGAAGCGCCCTACGACATCGTTGTGGGCACCTCGGCGGGCGCCGTCTGCGCTGCGGTCCTCGCGACCCACGCCGACGATTGGCGAGAGGGCATTCGCCGTCTCGAACGCGTCTGGGCGAATTTCACGGTCGAGCAAGTCTTTCGTGCGAGCTTTACGGCCATGCTCGGCGCGGGTATGCGCTGGACGAGCTCCGCGCTCACTGGCGGCCGTCTCATTTCGGCACCCCCTGCACTGTTCAACAACTCGCCGTTGCGGGCACTGCTTCGCGAACGCGTAGATTGGCCAGCGATTCGCGAGCACATTGCCCGAGGTCGCTTGCGGGCACTCGCACTGACCGCCACCAGCTATGCGGGCGGCCATCATCGCGTATTCTTTGAAGCGGCCACCGAGGTCGCCGAGTGGCGGGGCGTGCGGCGGGCGGGCTCGCGCACGACGCTGGATCTCGATCACCTCATGGCGAGCGCAGCGATCCCGTTCCTGTTTCCGCCGGTGGTTATCGACCGCGTTTACTACGGCGATGGCGCAATGCGGCAACTTGCACCGCTCTCGCCCGCAATCCACTTGGGTGCCGATCGGCTGCTCGTGATCGGCGTGCGCGCCCAAAATGCCGCAGGCCTCGGCGGCAACATCGGCACGGGGCATACGCCCTCGTCCGGTGAAATCTTCGGCTTTCTGCTCGACACCCTGTTCAGCGATCAGGTGGATGCCGACCTCGACCAGCTCGAGCGCACCAATCGGATGATCCGCGAAGCGTCGAGTACGCTCGACGGTCTGCGCGAAATCAGCGCGCTTCGCCTCGTGCCGGGTGCCGACCCTCGCGAGAGCGCCGCCCGACACCTCGGCAGCTTGCCCCGCGCGCTGCGTACGTTGCTCGCGGTGATCGGCGCCCGCGGCGAAGCCGGTAGTCTGCTTGCAAGTTATCTGATGTTCGAGGGCCCCTACACGCGAGAACTCATCGAGCAGGGGTACGCCGACGCGATCACACAACGTCGCGCACTGCTCGATTTCTTGAGCTGACGAACCTTCAGCCCGCGGGTGCTGACGACAGCGCCGGCTTGCGGCGCAGCGCCGCGGTCGCACGATCGAGGCCATCGAGCGTCAACGGAAACATGCGCCCGCTCACGAGCTGCTGCGTCAGGCGAATCGACGGCGTCCACTCCCAACGCTCCTCGGGCTCGGGATTGAGCCATACCAAGTGTGGAAAGTGCGCGGTCATGCGTTGCATCCACAGGCTGCCCGCCTCTTCGTTGAAGTGCTCGACACTGCCGCCCGGCTGCACGATTTCATAGGGACTCATCGCCGCATCACCGACGAAGATCACTCGATAGTCGGGATTGAAGGTGCGCAGCAGATCGAAGGTGCGCGTTCGCTCGGCATGACGACGCCGATTGTCCTTCCAAAGATTTTCGTAGATGAAATTGTGGAAGTAGAAGTACTCGAGATGGCGAAATTCGCTGCGCGCCGCCGAAAACAGCTCTTCGCACACGCGCACGTGGTCCTCCATGGAACCGCCCACGTCGAGCAGCAACAACACCTTGACCGCATTGCGCCGCTCGGGACGCAGCTTGAGATCGAGCCAGCCCGCGTTGCGCGCCGTGGCGTCGATGGTGCCGTCGAGGTCGAGCTCGTCGGCGGCCCCCTGCCTCGCAAACTTGCGCAAGCGGCGCAAGGCCATCTTGAGATTGCGCGTGCCGAGCTCGCGCTGATCGTCGAAGTTGCGATACTCGCGAGCCTCCCACACTTTGACTGCGCGGCGCTGACGCGCCCCCGCATTGCCGATGCGTATGCCCTCGGGGTTGTAGCCACCCGAGCCGAAGGGCGAGGTGCCGCCCGTGCCCACCCACTTGTTGCCGCCCTCGTGTCGCTCTTTCTGCTCTTCGAGACGCTTGCGCAGCGTCTCGAGCAACTTGTCCCAACTGCCGAGCGATTCGACCTTCGCGCGCTCTTCCTCGGTGAAGAGTCGCTGTGCGAGGCTTTGCAGCCATTCGGCCGGCACCTCGGCCACCAGCTTCTGAAACAGCCGCTCGGCACCTGCGAAGTGTTCGGCGAACACGCGATCGAAACGATCGAAATGCCGCTCGTCCTTGACTAGCGCGAGCCGCGCAAGCCAATAAAACTCCTCGGCCGAACAGAAAGCGACACGCGCCTCGAGCGCCTGCAGCAACGACAAAAACTCGGTGAGGGAGACCGGTACCCCCGCGTTACGCAGCTCGAAGAAGAAGCGGACCAGCATGCGACCTCCGCAGCCGCCGACTCAGCGGACCCGCCGACTCAGCGCACCCGCCTGTTCAGGAATACGAGTTGCTCGAACAAATGCACGTCCTGCTCGTTCTTGAGCAGCGCGCCGTGCAGCGGCGGAATCGCCTTTTTCGGATCATCGCTGCGCAGCACTTCCGGCGGGATGTCTTCGGCGAGCAGCAACTTGATCCAGTCGAGCAGCTCGGAGGTCGACGGCTTCTTTTTGAGGCCGGGCGTTTCGCGCACCTTGTAGAACGCACTGAGCGCCTCGGCGAGCAACTCGCGCTTGAGGTTCGGGTAATGCACCTCGACGATCTTCTCCATCGTCGAGGGGTCGGGAAAGCGGATGTAGTGAAAGAAGCAGCGGCGCAGGAATGCGTCGGGCAGTTCTTTTTCGTTGTTGCTGGTGATGATGATGATCGGTCGATGCCGGGCGCGTACCAGTTCGCGCGTCTCGTGCACGTAAAACTCCATACGATCGAGTTCGCGCAGCAAATCGTTCGGAAACTCGATGTCTGCCTTGTCGATCTCGTCGATCAGCAGCACGGGCTGCACGTCCGACTCGAAGGCCTCCCAGAGCTTGCCGCGGACGATGTAGTTGCGGATGTCGGCAACGCGCGCATCGCCGAGCTGCGAATCGCGCAGTCGCGAGACCGCATCGTATTCGTAGAGGCCCTGCTGGGCTTTGCTCGTGGACTTGACGTGCCACTCAAAGATAGGCCGGCCCAGCGCCTCGGCGACCTCGAGCGCAAGCTGGGTCTTGCCGGTGCCTGGCTCGCCCTTGATCAGCAACGGCCGCGCGAGCGTGACCGCAGCGTTGACCGCCATTCGCAAATCGTCGGTGGCGATGTAGCGATCGGTACCCGTGAAGCGTTGCGTACTCATGACTGAATGTCTCCTCAAGGCCCTGACCACGCGCTCGAGCGCGCACTCGCCGCCATATTGGCCGCCGGTAGCACCAGAGTGTGAACCGCCGGGCCCGGCAACAAGGGTTTCGGTCGTCCTTCGACCCAATCTTTGAAGCCGGCACGATAAAAAGGCGACAACGGATGACCGCTGGCACCGCCCGGCAGCTGCATGTAACCCTCGGACTCGTGTCCGGGCGATACCGCGAAGCGCTCCGAGGCCCCGAAAGTTGGCCCCGCAACCCGCGGCACGTTGAGATCACCCGCGACCGGCAGCGCGGGCATGTCCAGAAAACGCGCAAGAGGCCCAAGCGCCCTCGACAACGGGTGACGAACCGCGGTCGTGTTGTAGGCGCCCCAGGTGCAGCGATCGAGCGCGCTGCAAGCCTTGCGCGCATCGGCGATGACGGCATCCGCCTGCTGCAACAACAAGCTGCGCCAGTCGGCGTAGTCCGCGGACAGCATGTGCGGCGGCTGCTCGCTCACGAGTCGCCACAACGACCCTTCGAAGAGCGGATAGGCACTCGATCCCTCACCCGCCTCGAGCGCCTGAGTGATCATCTTCCACACGGTATCGCGCGTACGCTCGCGGAACTCGCGCACGTAACGGTAACCCACGCTGTCGACGGCGGCATGGCCCGTCCACTCGCCCACCAACCGGCGTAGTTCGGTACGTCCTGCGTGGTCACGCACGGCGTCTTCGTCGAGCGTCGCGAGCAACAGCCGTTGCCAACGCTCCACCATCAGCGCTCGATCGTCGAGCTGTATGGCGAGCATGTCCTGCACCGTCGCCGGACGATCGAGCGCGAGTAGACGATCGCGGATCTGTCGCTGTCTGGCGCCCTTGTCGTAATGCATGCCACCCGCAGCTTTTTCGTTGCCGAGCACCACCTCGAAGGGCCCCTCGACATGACGGGAATTCGCGCTCCAAATCCTGCCGATTTCCGGCTCGCGAATCACCGGCGTTTCGCCGGCGGTCAACCAATCGGTCGCCGGCGACGACGTCGAGGGACCGCTCGTCCGCGGAATGCGGCCGATCAAGGTCCAGGCGATGCGGCCACTGCGATCACCAACGACGAAATTTTGGTGGGGAATGCCAACCTGCGGCGCGATCGACAGCGCCGCATCGACGTCGGTGACCCGCTGCAACTCGAGCGCGGCGAGCGTGGTCGCGCCCGGCTGCGTGATCACCCAACGCGCCATCCAGCAAGTACTCAAATCTTTGGAGCCGGCGGCAGGCGGATCGATGCGTATCACGACCCCGAGCGGCGAGTCGCGCACGACGAGCACCTCGGGTTCGCTGCCCGCGATCAACATCGATTCTCGATGGATGCGAAAGGACCTCTCGCCTTGCGCCGTCGTGTAGACATTCCTCGCGGGATCGCAATCGACCGGCTCCGTATCGCCCCAATCGCCGTAGCTGTTGGTGAAGGACCAGGCGATGCGGCCGTTGCTGCCGGCGACGAGGCCGGGCAGACCCGGCAAAGTCACGCCATTCGATGCACTCGTTTCGCTGGCCACTTGTAGACGCGCGCGATACCAAGTGGCCGGCACGCGCAAGCCGAGATGCATGTCGCCGGCGATCAGCGCCGCGCCGCTTCGAGTGTGTTGCCCGGCAACCGCCCAGGCATTGCTGCCCGGCAAGCCCTGCTCACGCGACCTGGCTGCGGGCGTCGTCGCGGCGACTGCCGACTCGACGCCGCTTTTGAAACTGCGCAGATCGATCAGGTCGGGCGCAGGCACGGAGGGTGCCGCATAAGGCGCGCCGCCATTCGCCGCCGCCTGATCGGCCAAGGTCTGGAAATTGGGCGCGTCCCATTCATCGCCGCGCGGGAACAGGAACTGCATCACGGTTGCGGCCTGCGTCGAGTCGGCCTCGTCACGACTCGCCGCCGCGACGCGTTGTTCGATACGGGTGGCGATCTCGTGCCGCGGAATGTCGTCGATGAGCGCCTGATACTGCAGGAACCACCACATGGAGTGGATCACGAGTACGGAATCCTCGGCGCGCCACGCCGCAGGGTTTTGTCTCAGCAACAAATATTCCCAGGGCCGGACCTGCAAAGATTCGAGGCCCGCGTTGACGCCCGCGGCATAGGCCATGATCCACGCCCGCTGCGCCGGCGTCGCCTCGGCGATGACGCGCCGCGCCACGGCCCGCAAGCGGAAAATCCGTGCGCGTCGATCCTGTTCGCCGACGCTCGCACCGAGCAATTCGGCAAGCTCGCCCGCAGCGAGGCGACGCGCGAGATCCATCTGGAAAAACCGATCCTGGGCATGGGCATAACCGAGGCCGTAGGCGACGTCGTCGTGATCGGCACCGCGCACCGTGACGACGCCATCGGCGTCGCGCTCGATCACGACGTCGGCTCGCGGACCCACCGCGGCGAGCGCCGTGCGCCCGTCGAGTTGCGGCAGCGAACCGCGCAGCAACCACCAGGCCGTGAGCATCGCGCCGAAGACGACGACGCCCAGGGCGATCCCTCCGACAATGAAAATTCTGCGCATCGGCGGGTTGCGCCTCAGGCGCGGTGCACCCGCAGAATCTGCATGGAGTTCGTACCTCCCTGCACACCACTCAAGTCACCCTTGGTGAGGATGACCTGATCACCTTCGTCGACGATTCGCAAATCGAGCAGCATGTCGAACACGCGCTGCGCGAGCGGTACGTCGTCGTTCGGCTGAACGTCGAACGAGACCGGGTAAACACCACGATACAAAGTCACGCGCCGTCGCGTACCCTCGTGTCGGGTGAAGGCGTAGATCGGGATGTCCGATCGCAGTCGCGACATCCACAGCGTCGTCGCGCCGCTCTCGGTCAAGGCGACGATGGCGCGCACGTTCAAATGATTCGCGGTGTACATCACCGCGTGCGCGATAGCTTCCTCGGTCTGCGTGAAAGTGATGTCCGAACGCTCGCGCGGACGACTCTGCGAAAGGTGGTACGTCTCCGCGCCCTGGATCACCTCGGCCATGGCGGCGACGGCCTTCACCGGATATTTGCCGGTGGCCGTCTCGGCCGAGAGCATCACGGCGTCGGTGCCATCGAGCACGGCGTTGGCGACGTCGCTGACTTCGGCGCGCGTCGGCACCGGGTTCTGGATCATCGACTCCATCATCTGCGTGGCGGTGATGGTGATGCGATTGCGCATCCTCGTTTCGTGGATGATGGTCTTCTGCAGACCCGTGAGTGCCGCGTGACCCATCTCGACGCCGAGATCGCCACGCGCGACCATGACCACGTCGGTGGCATCGATGATACCGGCCAACTGCGCCACCGCCTCGTGCCGCTCGATCTTGGCGACGAGTCGCGTGAAATTGCCGCCCGCGGCCCGCAGCAACGCGCGCGCCTGGTGCAAATCTTCGGCATCGCGCACGAACGACAGCGCCACGTAGTCGATATGCTGCGCGGCGGCGAAGACGATGTCCTCGCGATCCTTGTCGGTCAACGCGGGAGCGGAGATGCCACCGCCCTTGCGATTGAGACCCTTGCGGTTCGACAGCTCGCCACCGGCGACCACGCGGGTCTCGATGCGCGTCCCCTGCACCGCAAGCACTTCGAGCACGATCAGACCGTCGTTGAGCAGCAGCGTATCGCCCGCCGCGACGTCGGCCACGAGTTCCTTGTAGGCGACGCCGACCTCGCGCTCGTTGCCGGACTTTTTATCGAGCGCCGTGTCGAGTGCAAAAGCCTGACCTTCGACGAGCTGCACCGCTCCTGCCACGAAGCTCTCGATGCGAATCTTCGGGCCCGAGAGATCGCCGAGCACCGCCACGTAGCGCCCCGTGCGGCGCATCGCCTCGCGCAACAGTTCGAGACGTCGCAGGTGATCTTGCTGCGTGCCGTGCGAAAAGTTGATGCGCGCCACGTCGAGCCCCGCGTGACACATCTCGACCAGCACATCCAACTCGTCGGTGGCCGGCCCGAGTGTCGCCACGATTTTGGTTCGACGCATCATTATTTTTTAGCTCTCGCTTCCAGCACCGCGACTGCGGGCAAAGTTTTACCCTCGACGAACTCGAGGAAGGCACCGCCGCCGGTGGAAATATAGGAGATCCCGCTCTCCACGCCATACTTCTCGATCGCCGCCAGCGTGTCGCCGCCGCCCGCCAAAGAAAAGGCCGGACTGCGGGCTATGGCGAGCGCGATGGCCCGCGTACCCTCACCGAACTGATCGAACTCGAACACCCCCACGGGGCCGTTCCAGAGAATGGTGCCCGCCGTCTGCAAGGAATCGGCGAGCATCGCCGCCGTGCGCGGCCCGATGTCGAGAATCAGTTCGCTCGCGCCGACCTCGGCAACCGGACGTACCGTCGCCCGCGCGGAGGAGGAAAACTCCGCGGCGACCACCACGTCGACCGGTAGTGGAATCTCCGCACCGCGCGCTTTGGCCTGATCGAGCAAACGCCGCGCAGTATCGAGCATCTCGGCCTCGTACAACGACTTGCCGACGGCCACGCCGGTCGCCGCCAAGAAGGTGTTGGCGATGCCGCCACCGACGATCAACTTGTCGACCTTGCCGAGCAGCGACTCGAGCACGGTGAGTTTGGTCGAGACCTTCGAGCCGGCGACGATGGCCACCAAGGGCCGCGCCGGTTTGGCGAGCGCGCGTTCGAGTGCTTCGAGTTCGCCGACGAGCAACGGCCCCGCACAGGCGACTGGCGCATGACGCGCGACGCCGTGCGTGCTCGCCTCGGCGCGGTGCGCCGTACCGAAGGCATCCATCACGAACACGTCGCAGAGCTTCGCCATGCGGCGCGACAAGGTCTCGTCGTCTTTCTTCTCGCCCTTGTTGAAGCGCACGTTCTCGCACAGCACCACTTCGCCCGGCTGGCACTCGACGCCATCCAACCAATCGGCGACGAGCGGTACCGCTTGCCCGAGCAACTCCTGCAGTCGCGCAGCCACCGGCGCCAGCGAGTTCTCGGCCGAAAACTCACCCTCCTTGGGACGGCCGAGATGCGAGAGCAGGATGACCCGCGCGCGCGCCGCAATCGCCGCGCGAATCGTCGGCAAGGCGGCACGGATGCGCGCATCGCTCGTGATCGCCCCGGCTTCCACCGGCACGTTCAGATCTTCGCGGATGAGCACCCGCTTGCCCGCAAGATCGAGATCGGCCATCCGCAACACGTTCATCGACGACGACTCGCTCAAACCGCCTTCGCCCACGCAACCGTGGTGTCGAGCATGCGGTTCGAGAAACCCCACTCGTTGTCGTACCACGAACACACCTTGACGAGATTACCGCCGATGACTTTGGTCATCGTGGCGTCGTAGTTCGAGGAATGCGCGTCGTGGTTGTAATCGACCGAGACCAGCTGCTCTTCGGTGTAGGCCAGCACGCCCTTGAGCGGGCCGGCCGCGGCGGCCTTCATCAAAGAATTGATTTCGGCTACCGAAGTCGGCCTCTTCGGCGTGAAGGTCAGATCGACCAACGACACGTTGATGGTGGGCACGCGCACGGCGAAGCCGTCGAACTTGCCCTTGAGTTCGGGCAGCACCAGACCCACGGCAGCCGCGGCCCCGGTCTTGGTCGGAATCATCGACATGGTGGCCGAGCGCGCACGACGCAGATCGGAATGATAGACGTCGGTGAGCACCTGATCGTTGGTGTAGGCATGCACCGTCGTCATCAGCCCGCTCTCGATACCGATGTTCTCCTGCAATACTTTGGCCATGGGCGCGAGGCAATTGGTGGTGCAGGAAGCGTTGGAAATCACCGTGTACGAGGACTTCAGATTCTGGTGGTTGACGCCGTAGACGATGGTCGCATCGACGTCCTCGCCTCCCGGCGCGGAAATCACCACCTTCTTCGCGCCGCCCGCAAGATGCGCGCCAGCCTTCGCCTTGCTCGTGAAGAGCCCGGTGCACTCGAGAACGATGTCGACGCCCAGTTCGCCCCAGGGCAGCTTCGCGGGATCGCGCTGCGCGAGCACGCGGATACGATCACCGTTGACCACCATCGAGTCACCCTCGACGCTCACCTCGCCGGGAAAGCGGCCGTGCGCGGTATCGAAACGCGTCAGGTGGGCATTGGTGTTGGCGTCACCCAGATCGTTGATGGCGACGATCTGGATTTCTTTGGTACGCCCACTCTCGTAGAGCGCGCGCAACACGTTGCGCCCGATGCGACCGTAGCCATTGATGCCGACCTTGATTGCCATGATTCGCTGATCCTCTGTCGATGTCGTTTGTACAAAATTCGGACCGAATAACCTGCTGCGCTCACCCACGCGAGCACAGTGCGCCAGCACTCAGCCGGCCAAAACCTCGTCGATCGCCCGACCGATGTGCGCCGTCGTCAGCCCATAGTGCTCGAACAGCGCCGCCGCCTTGCCGGAAGCGCCGAAGCGATCGATGCCGAGCACACGACCCTCGCTGCCGACGTATTTCCACCAGCTCTGCGTCGCGGCAGCCTCGACCGCGATGCGCCGCACGACCGCCCGCGGCAGCACATGATCGCGCCAGGCGGCGTCCTGCGCATCGAAAACGTCGGTCGAGGGCATGGACACCAGCCGCACGCGCCGTCCTGCCGCGTTGGCGGCACGGACCGCCTCGGCGGCCGGCGCAACTTCGCTACCGGTGGCGATCACGATGGCCGCAGGCAGTTGCCCCGCCGCAAGCTCAGGCTCGATCAGCACGTAGCCGCCATTGGCGATGGCGGCCTGTTGCGCCGCGCTGCGCGTTTGCTGCGGCAGAGCCTGGCGCGTGAGTACGAGACAGCTCGGTCCGTGCTGGCGCTCGACGGCCGCGAGCCAGGCGACGCCGGTTTCCGCGGCATCGCAAGGACGCCAAACGCCGAGGTTCGGCATGGCGCGCAGACTCGCGAGGTGCTCAACCGGCTGATGCGTCGGTCCGTCTTCGCCAAGACCGATGGAGTCGTGCGTGTACACGAGCAGCACGCGCTGATGCATCAGCGCGGCGAGACGCACCGCATTCCGCGCGTAATCCGAGAACACCAGGAAAGTACCGGCATAGGGAATGAACCCGCCATGCAGCGCGAGGCCGTTCATCATGGCGGTCATGGCGAACTCGCGCACGCCGTAATACACGTAGTTGCCCGAAACCTCGGCCGGCGTGACCGGCTTCGAGTCCTTGCGCAGGGTGTTCACGGAACCCGTGAGATCGGCCGAGCCGCCGAGCAATTCGGACATGCCCGGACCGATGGCGTTGAGCACGACCTGCGAGGACGCCCGCGTCGCTTGCGCCGCAGTGACGCCCGCGGCAGCCGCGAGCGCCGCATCGCGCAACTGCGGCCAGCGGGCCGGCAACTCGCCCTTCATGCGACGAGTGAACTCGGCCGCGAGCTCCGGAAATTCGCGCTGATATTTATTGAAGCGACGACGCCACGCCTTTTCGGCGCGGGCACCGCGCGGTCGCTGATCCCAGGCGGCGCGTATTTCTTCGGGAATCACGAACGGTTCGTGCGCCCAGTCTAGTGCTGCACGCGTCGCCGCGATTTCTTCGACGCCTAGCGGCTCGCCATGCGTCGACTTCGTGCCCTGCTTGTTCGGCGCCCCGTAACCGATGACCGTGCGCGCGCAGATCAGGGTCGGTTGCTTGCGATTGGCGCGTGCGCGCTTCAGCGCTTTGGCGATGGCCTCGCCGTCGTGTCCATCGACGTTGGCGATGACCTGCCAGCCGTAGGCGGCGAAGCGCTTGGCGGTATCGTCACCCATCCAATCTTTGACCTTGCCGTCGATGGAGATGCCGTTGTCGTCCCACACGCAGACGAGCTTGCCGAGACCGAGCGTACCGGCGAGCGAGGCCGCCTCGTGCGAGATGCCCTCCATGATGCAACCGTCGCCCAGGAAGACGTAGGTGTGATGGTCGACGATCTCGTGGCCCGGTCGGTTGAATTCGGCGGCGAGCAGCCGCTCGGCGAGCGCCATGCCGACCGCGGTGGCGATGCCCTGCCCGAGCGGCCCGGTCGTGGTCTCGATGCCGACCGCGGGGTCGTGCTCGGGGTGCCCCGCGGTGCGCGAGCCGAGCTGGCGAAAATCTTTGATGTCTTCGAGCGAGAGTGGATGGCCGGTCAGATGCAGCACGGAATACAGCAGCATCGAGGCGTGGCCGTTCGAGAGCACGAAGCGGTCGCGATCCACCCAGCGCGGGTTGGCCGGGTTGTATTCCATGACCTCGCGCCAGAGCACCTCGGCGATGTCCGCCATGCCCATCGGGGCACCCGGGTGGCCGGAGGCGGCACGCTGCACCGCATCCATGGAGAGCGCGCGAACGGCGTTCGCGAGGAGGCGACGTGAGGACATGCGGTACCCGGTTTGTTTTCAGGAAACGGCAATTGTCCATCACCGCAGGCGGCTTTTTCAACGAAAAAGGGCCGCATCGACGCTGCAGCGCGGCGATTAATCGCTATAATCCGCGCCGTTTTTCGCTTGCGCTTCGCCCATTAATTTTTTTCGAGATCACCCATGGCCAACAACTACCTCTTCACCTCCGAGTCGGTCTCCGAAGGTCACCCGGACAAAGTCGCCGACCAGATCTCCGACGCCATCCTCGACGCCATCCTCGCCGAGGACAAGCGCTGTCGGGTGGCCGTCGAAACCCTGGTGAAGACCGGCGTCGCGATCGTGGCTGGCGAAGTCACCACCAATGCCTGGGTCGATATCGAGGCCATCGTCCGCAAGACCGTGCTCGGCATCGGCTACAACTCTTCCGAGATGGGCTTCGACGGTGCCTCCTGCGGCGTGCTCAACGTCATCGGCAAGCAGTCGGCCGACATCGCCCAAGGCGTCGATCGCAAGGACCCGCGCGAACAGGGCGCGGGCGACCAGGGCCTGATGTTCGGTTTCGCCACCAACGAAACCGACGTGCTGATGCCGGCGGCGATCACGCTCTCGCATCGCCTCGTCGAACGGCAGGCCAAGGTGCGCAAGCAAGGCAAATTGCCTTGGCTGCGCCCGGACGCCAAGAGCCAGGTCACGCTGCGCTACGAAAACGACCGTCCGGTCGCCATCGACGCGGTCGTGCTCTCGACCCAGCACAGCGACGACGTCTCGACCAAAAAGTTGCGCGAGGCCGTCCTCGAGGAAATCATCAAGCCGGTGCTGCCGAAGAAGTGGCTGCACAAGGGCACCAAGTTCCACATCAATCCGACCGGTCGCTTCGTCATCGGCGGGCCGGTGGGTGACTGCGGCCTGACCGGCCGCAAGATCATCGTCGACACCTACGGCGGCTTCGCGCGTCACGGCGGCGGCGCCTTCTCGGGCAAAGACCCCTCGAAGGTCGATCGCTCGGCCGCCTACGCGGCGCGCTACGTGGCCAAGAACATCGTGGCCGCCGGCCTGGCCGACCGCTGCGAAGTGCAGGTCTCGTACGCCATCGGCGTCGCCAAACCCACCTCCGTGATGGTCGAAACCTTCGGCACCGGCAAGGTCTCGCGCGAACAGCTCACGAGGCTGGTCGATCGCCATTTCGACCTCACGCCCTACGGCCTGCGCGAAATGCTCGACCTCGCCCGACCGATCTATCAGAAGACGGCCGCCTACGGGCACTTCGGCCGCAAGGACAACGACTTCAGCTGGGAGCGCACCGACAAAGCCGCTGCGCTCGCGGCCGACGCCGGGTTGCGCGGCAAGGGGCGTCGAAAGAAGGCATAATGCGCACCCCGTTCCGCGAGGGGCGCTGCAGCACCGGGTTGGCCGGTGCCAGGCTCGCGGGAAGGTCCGACAACGTCAACGGCGCCCGTCAATCTTCAACCAAAGATTAACGGAGTTTGCAATGAACGCTGTCGTCAAGCCCGCCAAGGGCGATTTCCACGTGGCCGACCTTTCGCTCGCCGATTGGGGACGCAAGGAAATTCGTATCGCCGAAACCGAAATGCCCGGCCTGATGGCCATCCGCGAAGAATTCGCACCCACCCAGCCGCTGCGCGGCGCGCGCATCACCGGCTCGCTGCACATGACCATCCAGACCGCCGTGCTCATCGAGACGTTGCAGGCGCTCGGAGCGCAGGTGCGTTGGGCCTCGTGCAATATCTTCTCCACCCAGGATCACGCGGCTGCGGCGATCGCCGTCAACGGCACGCCGGTGTTCGCCTACAAGGGCGAGTCGCTCAAAGAATACTGGGACTTCACGCACCGCATCTTCGAGTGGGCCGACGGTGGCCACTCGAACATGATCCTCGACGATGGCGGTGACGCCACGCTGTTGCTGCACCTTGGCACCAAGGCAGAGACCGATCTCTCGGTGCTCACCAATCCGGGCAGCGAAGAGGAAGAGGTGCTGTTTGCCTCCATCAAAGAAATGCTGAAGCGTGATCCGAAGTGGTACTCCACCCGCCTCGCCAAAATCCGCGGTGTCACCGAAGAAACCACCACTGGCGTCAAGCGTCTCTACCAGATGGCCAAGGACGGCAACCTCGCCTTCCCGGCGATCAACGTCAACGACGCCGTCACCAAATCGAAATTCGACAACCTCTACGGTTGCCGCGAGTCGCTGGTCGATGCCATCAAGCGCGCCACCGACGTCATGATCGCCGGCAAGGTCGCCGTGGTCTGCGGCTATGGCGACGTGGGCAAGGGTTCGGCACAGGCGCTGCGCGCGCTCTCGGCGCAGGTGTGGGTCACCGAAGTGGACCCGATCTGCGCGCTGCAAGCCGCGATGGAAGGCTATCGCGTGGTCACCATGGAATACGCCGCCGACAAAGCCGACATCTTCGTCACGGCGACCGGCAACTTCCACGTCATCACCCACGATCACATGCGCGCCATGAAGGATCAGGCGATCGTCTGCAACATCGGGCACTTCGACAACGAAATCGACTGCGCCTCGCTCAAGCAGTACCAGTGGGAGAACATCAAGCCGCAGGTCGACCACGTGATCTTCCCGGACGGCAAGCGCATCACGCTGCTCGCCGAAGGCCGGCTCGTGAACCTCGGTTGTGGCACCGGTCACCCCTCCTACGTGATGTCCTCGTCGTTCGCCAACCAGACGATCGCGCAGATCGAACTCTGGGCGAACCACGACAAGTACCCGGTCGGCGTCTACGTGCTGCCCAAGCACCTCGACGAGAAAGTCGCACGGCTGCAGCTGAAGAAACTCGGCGCGCAGCTCACGGAGCTGTCGGATCAGCAGGCAAGCTACATCGGCGTGGCCAAGCAGGGTCCGTACAAGCCGGAAACCTACCGCTACTAAGATTCGGCCCACAGCGATTCGGCCGAGAGCGGTTTTTTCCTCTGACAACAGGGCGGTCATGGCGCTAGCATCAGCGTCATGGCCGCCCTGAATCTTTTACAGGTCACCGATACCCACCTCGTCGGCGACGCCGCGGGTCGACAGCGCGGCGTCGTCACGCTCGACGCCTTGCAAGCGGTGCTGCGCCTCGCGAGCAAAGACTCCCACGACGTGGTGCTACTCACCGGCGACGTCGTCCACGACGATCCCGAGGGCTACGACTGGGCGCAGCGCGAACTCTCGGCGCTCGGCAAACCGGTGCTTTGCATCCCGGGCAACCACGACGATCCCGACCTGCTTCGCGAGGCGCTCGCGGGCGAACCTTTCCGTCACTGCGGCCACCACGATTTTCGGGGCTGGCGCCTCGTGATGCTCGACTCGCATGTGCCGGGCGGCGCCGAGGGGCTGCTGCGGCCGAGCGAACTCGCGCGCCTCGAGATCGCTCTCGAAAGCGCCGGCGATCTTCACGTGCTCGTCGTGCTGCACCATCATCCGATCGAGTCCGGCAGCCGTTGGCTCGATACCGTCGGTTTGGTCAACGCCAAGGAGTTTCTCGACATCATCGATCGACATTCGCAGGTACGCGGAATTCTTTGGGGGCACGTGCACCAAAGCCACGATTCGCTGCGCCGTAACGCACACGGCGAATTGCGCCTGATGTCGACACCGTCGACCTGCGTGCAGTTCTTGCCGAAATCGGACGACTTCGTGCTCGATACGCTGCCGCCTGGCTTTCGGACGCTGCAACTGCAGGCCGACGGCCGCATCGACTCGCAGGTGCGGTGGTTGGGATGATCCGCAGGTACGCTGCGGCCACGTTGATCGCGCTCGGCTGCCTGCTCGGCCTGACGTCGATCGCGGCACCTGCCCCCACGAGCACGGCCGAGGCCGCACCCGCAGGTCTCGTGTGGCAGATCGACGGGCCCAAAGGCCGCGTCTACATCGCGGGCTCGATGCACCTACTGCGTCGCGATCGTCCCGCACTGCCGCCCGCCATCGAGGCTGCCTATCGCGAGGCAGAATCTTTGGTCATGGAGATCGATGCCGATGCCGTCGATGAGCAGCAGATGGCGGCGCTGATGCTGCGCACCGCGAGCTTTGCCGATGGCCGCTCACTGCCTCTCGTCACCGGCCCCGAACGGTGGCAGATCGTGCGTACCCTGCTCGCCAAGGCGCAGGTGCCGGAGCCCTTCGCCGCGAGTCTCGAGCCCTGGGGCGTGACCATCCTGCTGACCACGATCGAGTACGCGCGTTTGGGTTTCGACCCTGAGCTCGGCGTCGAGAAACAACTGCAGCAACGAGCCGCGCGCGACAAAAAAGACATCGGCGGCCTGGAGACGGCCGAGTTCCAGTTGAGCCTCCTCGATTCGCTGCCGCTCGACGAACAGCTGCAACTGCTCGACCTGACCTTGGCCGAACTCGATGACATGCCGTCGATGGTCGATGAGCTCTATGCCGCCTGGCGCAGCGGCGACGTGCGGCGACTCGATGAGTTCCTGCTCGAGGGTTATCGCGAGACGCCGAAGCTCTACGACGATCTCGTCGATCGACGCAATCGCAATTGGGTTCCGCAGCTGCAAGCCCTGCTCGAGCGCGGCGAAGACACTCTGGTGGTGGTCGGCGCGCTGCATCTGGTGGGCGAGCGCGGTCTGATCGCCCTGCTCGAGCGCGAAGGCCTGCAGCCTCGCCCCTACCGACCCTGACGCAGCCACTCTCCATGCGTACATTTCTTTGGTTCATGGGCCTGTTCGCGATCGGCTTCGGCGTGATGGCAGTGCTTGCCTGGCCGCTCTACGACCTGCTGACGCCGACCTTCGATCTCAAATTCCATCGCGTTGCCAATCGCCTCGGCATGCTGACGTTGTTGATCGCCTTCGTGCTGGTCGCACGCCGGCTAGCGCTCGCCGATCGACAAAGCCTCGGTTACGGACTGCCGCGACCGCAATTCCTGCGTGAAACGGCACTCGGGCTCATCATCGGCGTCGGCACCATGCTGCCGGTCGCGCTCGTGATGCTGGGGCTAGACCTGCGCGTGCTGCGCGCCGGCGTGGTGCTCGATGCCGCGACCATTTTTGGCCTCGTCACGGGCGGGCTCGCGACCGGTCTTGCGGTCGCGCTCATCGAAGAAACGTTCCTGCGCGGTGCCATGCACAGCGGTATCGCCCGCGAATCGGGAGCGAAAGTCGCGATTTTTTTGACCGCCACGCTGTACGCATCTCTGCACTTCGTCGGCCGCTACCGCATTCCGATCGAGGAGCTCGGTCCCGACAGCGGCCTGAGGCACGTGCTCGGCACGCTCGCCGACTTTGCGACGCCGTTGGACATCATCGATGCCTGGCTTGCGCTCTTCGCCGTCGGCGTGCTGCTCGGCATGGTGCGCGCCTTGACGGGCAACATCGCTGCCTGCATCGGCCTGCATGCCGGCTGGGTGTGGATCATCAGCGTGCTGCGCGAAACGTCGCAGCCCGATGAGAACAATCGCTGGCGTTTTCTGCTGTCGCAGTTCGATGGCGTGGTCGGCTGGCTGGTGTTGGCGGCGACCGCGCTCATCGGCATCGTGCTTTACGCAGGCTATTCGCGCCGGACTCCGGAGCGCTGAGCCCGACGCGCAGTCAGCCGGCTGGGGTATCCGAATCGTCGGCGCGACGAATGAGCGGGGCGATCAGCGCAAGACGCTCGAGCGGATCGTCGAGTTCAAGGCAGGACTGCTTGTCGCCGAGCGCCAGCGGCAAGATCTCGATCAGGCGTGAGCCCACCCAATCGGCATCGTCGTAGCGCGGCTCGAGACCGGCATACACGTCACCGAGCTCGGGCAACACGCGCCGCAGCAAATCGGCCAAATGCCGATATTCCGGCGGCACGCCGACCGCCACGGGCGTCGACTGATCCACCCACTCGACGGCGCCCACGTTCAAACCATCGGCCGCACGCCAGCGCCGCAGCACGCGAAAGCGCCGCTCGCCGCGACAGGTGATGCCGAGCAGCCCATCCGGCAAAAGATTGAAATCGACGATGCGTGCGGTGGTGCCGAGATCGGCGAACCCCGGAACTTGTCCCACCTCGGAGCCGCCCTGCACCAGCACCACGCCGAAACAACTGCTCTCGCGCATGCAGCGCTTGACCATGTCGACGTAGCGTGTCTCGAAGATGCGCAGCGGCAGCGGTCCCTGCGGAAATAGCACGGTGTTCAGCGGAAACAGCGGCAGCTCGGTGCTGTCGATCATGGCGCGTACTCAGCCCCAGCGTTTCATCAGGTCGTGTTCGATGTCGAACTGGTCGAGCACGCGCGCCACGATGAAATCGACCAATTCTTCGACCCGAGCCGGTCGATTGTAGAAGCCCGGATTGGCCGGCAGGATGGTGACGTCGAATCGCGTCTGCTCGGCAGTACGACCCGGCAATTTGCAGTCGGTCTCGGAACCCACCACGATCTGCGCCGCCTTGGTGAACATGAGGTAGACACCGTAGTCCGCCTTGATGAGGCACTCGACGAGCCGCAATCCGTACTGGGCCCCGGAGGCGCCGGTCATGCCCACCGTGACGATGCGTTCATCCTTGCGAGCCATGTGCGTGCTCCTCGAAGATTTCAGCCAATGATTTCAGCCAATGATTTCAGGCACGCGCCTCGAGCGCAGCGAGCAACTTGCCGTGCAGCCCGCCGAAACCACCGTTCGACATGATCAGCGCGTGATCGCCGGGGCGCAAGCGCTGCGCAAGTTCGCGCGCCAGCGCATCGACGTCGGTGGCGAGATGACCGCGGCTGCCGAGCGAACGCACCACCGCCCCGGCATCCCAACCGAGATCGGGCGGAACGTAAAACCAGACTTCATCGGCCAGTGCGAGTGACCCGGCGAGCGTGTCCTTGTGCACGCCGCGCTTCATGGTCGCCGAGCGTGGCTCGAGCACGGCGACGATGCGCTCGCCGCCGACCCGTCGTCGCAAGCCCTCGAGCGTGGTGGCGACCGCCGTCGGGTGATGTGCGAAGTCGTCGTAAACCCGCACGCCGGCTGCGTGCCCGCGCAGTTCCATGCGGCGC
>RGYP01000300.1 GCA_010031985.1 Gammaproteobacteria bacterium | reverse complement strand
CAAAAAAGATTTGGGGATGGGCCGATTGCTCACCTTGACGACGCCCACGCGCGGCGCTGACGTCCTCGTCGGGCCCATCGATGCCTCGGTCAGCGCCACTGCGCAAGCAGCGTCGCCGCTCAATATTACGACCGCGCCAACTCTGATGACTGCTGACGAAAGCAAGACTCGAGAGAATACGAGGGCGACGACGACGGTATCGGAGTTGCGATCAAGAGCCTTCAACGTCAGCGATGTTGAGACTGCCGATCGCGAGCCGGACGCATTCGCCCAGGAGGGAGAAACGCCGAGTGACGGGGATCGTTGGGAGACGCCGTCGCTCGTGTGGGCGCTTGCGCCGCGTAGTCTTGACGCGCTAATCGAAATGTCATCGGCAACCGACCCTCTGGCTGGCGCAGCCGTCATCAGGCCCGAAGCGATGACCGAACTGCCGTCGAGATTCCGTGACCTGACCTCGGCGTCCACAACTCATTTGCCGTTGCCCGATCCGAAGATGACAGCCGAGGATCGAAGCCGTACCTTTGCCGAGGCCGTGGCACAGCGGGTCATCGGTCAGATTCGCAACGAGAACTGGAGCGTGAGTTTGCAGTTGGAACCTCTCAACATGGGATCGATGGACATCGATCTCTCGCTTCGCGGCACCGAGGTTTCGGCGACCGTGGGCGTAGCCAACGCCGAAGTGCGTACGCTGCTCGAGGCGGGTTTGCCGCGTTTGCGAGAAACCCTGGAGTCCTCTGGCTTGCAGCTTGCGGGCTGGTCGTTCGGGCAGTCAGGGCAGCGCGCGCGCGGTGACTCAAGCCCCATGCCTTACGTGGCCCAGGTTTATCGCGAGCGAGCGGATGACGCTGATATCGTGACGGATGTGGCCAACGCGGCCATGTTCAGACGTGGCTCCGAGTCATCTCGAGCCGTTGATCTTTTCGTTTGACCTTTCAACCTACTTATCATTGACGGTACACCCCGATGTCAGACAAGAAAGACGACAAAAAGAAGGCCCCCGAAGCGGCTGCAGGCGGCGAGCAGGCTGAGCCGAAAAAGAAATCGAAGCTGATTTTCTTCGTGATGATCGCTGCGGGTGCGCTCGTGCTCATCGGCGGTTCCGTAGGCGCCACACTCTATTTCACCGGGTTCTTCAGCCCGAAGCCGGCCGTCGAAGGCAAGGAGGGCGAGCACGGCGCTGAGGGTGAGCATGGCGCCGAGGGCGAACATGCCGCCGAGGGTGAGCACGGCGAAGGTGAACACGCCGAAGGGGGCGATCATGAGGCGCCGGGTGGCGGCGAGGAGAAGTCGTCTGCCGAAGTTCCCGAGGCGGAAAAGTTCGCAGCGACCTACAAGGCCATCGAGCGTGACTTCACGATCAACGTACCGAACTCGCGAAAGTTCGTGCAGTTCAAGGTCGCCTACAAGACCTTCTACGGAGATAAAATCGTAGAGCGTGTGACCAAGCATCAAATTGCCATCGAAGCGGCGATCCTTGCGGCAGCAGGGCAGTTCGGTGAAGAGGAGATGGTCTCCGTGGAGGGGCGGGCGCGTATTGCGACGGCTCTGCGCGATGCGATGAACGACGTCTTGATCCGCAACGAAGATTTTGGCGGCATCGAAGAAGTGATGTTCACTGCCTTCGTGTTCCAGTAAGCACGGCGACCCGAGTCGACGGTTTTTTTATGTCAAATTCCGGCCAAGTATTGTCGCGTGAGGAGGTTGCCGCCCTCGTCGAAGCGATGCAAAGCGGCGAGATGGAGACCTCCGCGGAGGCGCCTGCGTCGTCATCGGTGCAGCCCTACAGCCTGGTTGCCAACGACAC
The DNA here is from genome assembly GCA_010031985.1 of Gammaproteobacteria bacterium. Lineage (GTDB taxonomy): Bacteria > Pseudomonadota > Gammaproteobacteria > Steroidobacterales > Steroidobacteraceae > UBA964. Next base: position 990 of record RGYP01000300.1, on the reverse strand, counting down.
GACCTCGAGATCGCAGCTCGCAGCGCTCGAAATGATCAACGATCGCTTCTCGCGTCAACTACGCGGGAGCTTGCTGACGCTGTTGCGTCAGGCGGTCAAGGTGTCATCGACGCCCTTCGATGTCATGACTTTCAATGCCTATTTGCAAAGTCTGCCGTCACCCTGCAACGTCAACATCGTACGGTTCCTGCCGTTGCGCGGTTTTGGGCTCGTGACCTTGGAACCCGCCATCGTCTACGGTGCGGTCGACAGTTTTTTCGGTGGACGCGGTGGCGCTTCGCTCGAGTTGTCGCCGCAGCGCGGGTTCACCCCTACCGAGGAGCGGATCATCCAGCTGTTGCTCGAGTCGATCTTCGAAAATCTCCGCGAAGCGTGGGCGCCCGTGTACGCCCTGAACCCCGAATACGTCAGTCGCGAGATCAATCCGGCCTTTGCGCAGGTGGGCGAGGATCGCGAAACGGTTGCCGTCAGCCGTTTTGATCTCGAGATCGGTCCCGACGTGCGCGGGCAGTTGACGGTCATGTATCCGTTCTCGGCACTAAAGCCGATTCGTTTGTTGCTTCGCGGCCGAGTGCAGACCGGCGATCGCGACGAAAAACTCGCGGCACGATGGGCCGATCAGTTGCGTGAGGCAGTCAGTGATGCCGAGCTTCAACTGGTGGCGCAGCTTGCCACCTTGCGTGTCTCGGCGCTCGATCTGGCGACGATCAAGGCGGGCGATACCCTGTGGTTCAAGCCGCCGCCGAGCGTCAAGGTGTTGGTGCAGTCGGCGCATTTGTTCGATGCCGAGTACGGCACCGCCGACAACAGCGTCGCGGTGCGCATCGATCGGATCATCGAGCCGCCGGCGGCCGCGCGCGAGTCTGACGAGGGTCATCACGGTGACGGCAGTGACGAGCACGGCGGCGATGCCTCGGCAGTCGGCAACAAGGCACGACGAGGCGGCGCAGGCAGTAAACGTATGGCAGGAGTATCGGCAGCATGAATGAA
>RGYP01000299.1 GCA_010031985.1 Gammaproteobacteria bacterium | reverse complement strand
GCGCTCGAGCAGCACGTCGACCGGTGCTTGCAGATAGATCACGAGGTCGGGTCGTGGCGGGTCGGACACCACCCGCGAATAGATCTGTTCGTAGAGCGCGTATTCCGATTCGTCGAGGATGACGCGGGCAAACAGTCGATCTTTCTCGAGCAGGTAATCGGATACCCGAACCGAGGCGAACAAATCGTCCTGACGCAGTGACGACAACTGTTGCACGCGTTGAAACAGAAAATGCAGCTGCGCGGGCAGCGCCGCGCTCACGGGATCTCGATAGAAGCGTTCGAGAAAGGGGTTGCTCTCTGCCTGCTCGAGGATCAACTCCGCGTTGAGCGTCGAGGCCAAGCGCTTTGCGAGCGAGGTCTTGCCGACGCCGATCGGCCCCTCGATGACGATGTACCGGTGAGAGACGTTGTCCGCCATGTCTCAGTCGAGCCGCTCGATCCCCCGATCAGGCACCCGCGCTGCGAGCTCGGTCACGCGACCAAGACCTGCAATCTGCAACGGCGGAGCGATGTCACGAAGAGGATACAGAACGAAATCCCGCTCTGGTATCCCAGGATGGGGCAAGGTGAGCTCGGCCGTGTCGAGACGGGCGTCACCGTGCAACAGCAGGTCGAGATCGATCTCGCGCGGCCCCCAGCGCTGCCGCGGGGGGCTGCGACCGAGTTGCACTTCGAGCGCGCGCAAGGCGCGCAGCAAGTTTAGCGGTTCCGCGCGGGTGAGCACGCCGACGACGGCATTGATGAACGGCGCCTGCGCGACGGGCCCGAAGGGCGCACTGCGATAGAACGCCGAGCGTGCGACCACTCGCGTGGCTTCGAATTGATCGATCTCGAGGATGGCGCGCTCGATGCACGGGCGCGATTCACCGACGTTGCTGCCAAGCCCGATATAGGCCGGATGCCAAATGGCTCGCACGCAGCGACTCAGCCTGCGGCTGGCCCGCCACGCCCGCGACCGCCGCGACCGCGGCCGCGACGTCGTCCGGCGCGCCTGCGACCGCCGCCGCTCGGACCGTTATCGGCGCCGGCGCTCTCGCGGCTCAATGCTTCGCTCATCGTCACCCGCTGCTGCGGTCCGGCCGCCTGCAGACGCGTCCACCACTCGACGAGCGCCGGGTCGGCCATGCCGAATTCAGAACGCAGTTGGAGCAAATCGAAGGCGGCGCGAAAACGTGGGTGCTCGAGCGTGCGTAGTGCACGCCGCCCGCGCGGCGCCTCGAGGCGCGGTTGCAGCGCGAACATATCGCGCACACCGAGGATGAACCTGCGGTGGATGGCGACGCGGCCGTAGATCTCTCGGACCACCGAATCGACGGCATCGAGAATGGTCGAGATCTCGTGCCACTCGTTGCGCGGCCGCTTCTCGATCTCGAGTCCGATCGGCCCGTACATCAGCAGTGCAAACAAAAAGGACGGCGTGACCGGTCGATCGGCGCGCACGCGCTGGTCGGTATTGGCGAGCCCCTGCACGAGCATGCGCTGCGGTGCACTGCCCGGGTGACGACGCGCGAACGCAGCGACGTTCGGCAGCAGCACATCGAGCAAGCCGCGATCGAGCAGTACGCGATAACTCGCCGCCCCGTGCCCGGTCAAAAACAACTTCAGGGTTTCGTCGAAGAGTCGTGCCGGCGGCACGCCCGCAAGCAACTCGCGCAGCCTGAGGATGGGCTCGGCGGTTGCCGACTCGATCGAGAAATCGAGTTTGGCTTCGAAGCGCGCGGCCCGCAGCATACGCACCGGGTCTTCACGGTAACGCGTCTCCGGATCGCCGATCAGTCGCAGGCGCTTGGCCTTGATGTCGTCGAAACCGTTGGCGTAATCCCATACCGAGAAGTCGGCGATGTTGTAGTAGAGCGCATTGCAGGTGAAATCGCGCCGCCAGACGTCATCGTCGATGGTGCCGTAGATGTTGTCGCGCAGGATGCGGCCGCTTTGATCGACCACCCGATCGAGCGACTCGTCGAAATCGTGTACGTCACGCGAATCTTCAACCGGAGCCTCGTCGTCGCCCGCGAGCTCGTCAGCGCCCTCCTCGAGCACCACCTCATCACCCTGCGGCGGCGCGCCGGAGGCGCGAAACGTCGCAACTTCGATGATCTCGCGGCCAAAGAAAACATGAGCAAGCCGAAAACGTCGCCCGACCAGTCGGCAGTTGCGAAAGAGGCGCCTGACCTGCTCGGGCAGTGCATTGGTCGCGACGTCGAAATCCTTGGGTTCGAGTCCGAGCGTGAGATCGCGTACACACCCGCCGACGAGGTAGGCCTCGAAACCGGCTTCACGCAGGCGGTACAGCACCCGCAGGGCGTCAGCGGAGATCTTCGAGCGCGAGATCGGATGGGAATCTCGCGGGATGATGTTCGCGAGACGGGGGACGGCCTCGGTCGAGGCGTGTTGGGAAGTCAATTCTGTGGTTGTCCGCGTTGGGCTTGGGAGCTGGGATTCCGGGTCAATGGCCGCTTGAGCAATCCGGGCGGCGGCATATAATACCGCGCCTTTCCGGCCTGCTGTTCAGCACCCACGCTCCTTTCGTCTAGAGGCCCAGGACATAGCCCTCTCAAGGCTGTAACACGGGTTCGAATCCCGTAAGGAGCGCCATCCGACCGATCGGTCCGCTCAGTGGGTTAGGTCCCAACTGGCGGTTCCCGGGTCTGCATGTGAGACTTCGGTCCGAGCATGAACCCAGATCGTCTCAAGGAAATTCTGGCCAGCCCGAGCTATCGCTTGGCCGAGGACGATGGCGATTTTCTCGAGAGCGATCACGCGCGTGCGATGCGCCTCGCCCTCGAGTTTCACCG
>RGYP01000298.1 GCA_010031985.1 Gammaproteobacteria bacterium | reverse complement strand
CGTCGGCGGCGTCGCCCTCGAGCACGATCGCGCTGTCCAGACTCTCGGAGATGCGCCGGGCGCGTTTCGGGTCGCGCTCGATGATCTTGACTTGGTTGTTGGTCTCGAGTTGCCGCGCGAGCGAGTAGCCGATGTGGCCGCCACCGGCGATGACGACGCGACGAACCGGTTTTTCTTCCTTGCGCATCTCGGCCATGAAACGTCGGATGTCGTCTTTGGCCGCGAGAAAGAACACCTCGTCGCCATCTTCGATGACGGTGCTGCCTTCGGGTTGCACGCTGCGGCCATTGCGATAGATGGCAACGACGCGCGCCTCGGTGTTCGGAATATGTTCTTTGAGATTGCGCAGGGCTTGGCCGACGAGTAGCCCGCCCTTGCGAGCCGACAAGCCGACGAGCCGAACCTTGCCGCCGGCGAAATCGAGCACCTGCAGCGCACCCGGATAGCGGATGAGTCGCTCGACGTACTCGGTGACGAGTTGCTCCGGACTGATCCAGACGTCGACCGACAAGGATTCGGCGCCGAAAAGTTTCGGATGACGCGTGTATTCCTGCGAGCGGATGCGGGCGATCTTGGTTGGCGTGCGATACAGCGTGTAAGCCACTTCGCAGGCCATCATGTTGACTTCGTCGGAGCTGGTGAGCGCGACCAGAATGTCGGCGTTTTCGGCGCCCGCGGCTTCGAGCACCGAAGGGTAGGCGGCATTGCCGACGACCGTGCGGATGTCGAGGCGGTCTTGCAGGTCGCGCAGCAATTCTTCGTTGGTGTCGACGACCGTGACTTCGTTGGCCTCTTCACGAGCGAGCTGATAAGCCGCCGTGCGCCCGACCTGTCCGGCGCCGAGGATCACGATCTTCATGGAGGGCGTAGGGTACTCCCAACGTGATCCACCGAACAGGGGCGCGCGGGTATGATTTGCAGCATGAATAGCGCTGCATCCGCCGAGAAGACGACCAAAGGCCCCTCCGAATTGGGCCTCGGGTGGAAAGTGCTGGTGGCTTCACTGCTCGGCGTGGCTTTTGGTGCATCGCCTTTGCCTTTCAACACCATCGGTTTCTTCATCGATCCCCTGCAGCAGGAGTTTGGTTGGACTCGTACCGAAATCAGTTTCGGCGTCACCATCTACGGCATGCTCGCGGCATTCCTGGCGCCGTTGTTCGGCTGGCTGGCCGATCGCCATGGCGTGCGTCCGGTGGCACTCGCCTCGCTGGCTATTTTCGGCGTGACCTTCGCCTCGTTCGCGATCATTCCCGGCCAGCTATGGGCGTTTTATCTGGTGTGGTTGATGATCGGGCTGTTCGGCATCGGTTCGACACCGGTCACCTGGTCACGAGCCGTCAATCTCTGGTTTTTCAAGCAACGCGGCCTCGCTCTCGGGATCACGCTGGTCGGCACCAGCATTTCGGCGATGATCCTGCCGTTCCTCACCACCCAGTTCATCGCCGAATTTGGCTGGCGCAGCAGCTTTGCGCTGTTGTCGCTGCTGCCGCTGCTGATCGCCTTGCCACTCGGCTTGCTGTGGTTTCGCGAGCCGCGCCCCGAAGAGCGTCCCGAAGGTATCGGTAGCGCGACCGCCGGCGAGTTGCCAGGCCGCACGCTCGGCGAGGCGATGCGCGAGCCGCGGTTCTGGATTCTTTGGTCATCGGTCGCGATCGTGACCTTGGCGTACGCAGGCGCCCTCGTGCACTTGCCTTCGATGCTGCGCGCTCGCGATTTCGAGCCGACCCGTGTTGCGACCGTGCTCAGTGTGTTCGGCTTGTCGATCTTCGCCGGACGCATCATCACCGGCTTGTTGCTCGATCGCTTTTGGGCGCCGCTCGTGACACTGCCCATTCTTTGCCTGCCGGCGTTTTCTTGCTGGTTGCTGATGGGTGATGCGCCGCTCAGCTTTCAGCTGGCGGTGTTCGCGGCATTTTTGATGGGCTTCGCATCGGGGGCGGAAACCGATCTCGTGGCTTATCTTGCCGGTCGATATTTCGGCATGAAGAGTTACGGGCAGATCTATGGCGTGCAGTACATGGCCTTCGGGCTGATGGCAGCGCTTTCACCGACTCTTTATGGCTGGGTACGCGATACGACGGGTAGCTACGACCCGATGCTGCTGGCTGCCGCCGCCATGTTCGTGATCGGCGGCTTCATGTTGTTGTTGCTCGGACCCTATCCCGACTTCGGCCGCGCTACCACTGCACCCAGTCCATCTGCCAAGTGAGCAGGATCAGACCGCCGAACACGATCCGGTACCAGGCGAAGATCGCAAACGAGTGTTGGCTGACATAGCGGATCAAGAAGCGGATCGCGACCAACGCGGCCACGAAGGCGGCGACGCTGCTGATCAGGATCGAACGTGCCTCATCGAGAGTGAGGGGTTCGCGGGCATCAAGTAACTTGTAGCCGGTCGCCGCCAGCATCACCGGGATCGCCACGAAAAAAGAAAATTCGGCAGCGGTTTTTCGCGACAGGCCGGTGAGCAAGCCACCGAGTATGGTCGCAGCCGAGCGGCTGGTGCCCGGGAATAGCGCCAGCATCTGGAACAGGCCGACGCGAAAAGCGTCGGCGGGTCGCAATTGCTCGAGCGTGGTCACTCGTTCTTCGTGCGGACGGCGCTCTGCCCAAAGAATGAGCACGCCACCGATCACGAGCGCGATGGCTACCGGTATGGGCGCAAACAGGACGCTGCGTATCGTGTCTTCGAAGGCGAGCCCCGCGATTGCTGCCGGCAGAAAGGCCAGAAAAAGATTGAGGACGAACAGGCGTGAGTGGCGATCGCGGGTCAGGGTGATCGCCGTCGACCACAACCGCTGCCGATATTCGAAGCACAC
>RGYP01000297.1 GCA_010031985.1 Gammaproteobacteria bacterium | reverse complement strand
GAGTGGGACGGAACGCGTCATCGCTTCGGCAAGCGCACGCCGCGTCTCGACCTTGCGGTCACGCTGCACATCGATCATCCCCAGCTCTACGCCGATGCGGCCTTCGGCGGCACGGTCGGGGCGGGCGAGGCCTACATCCGCGGACTTTGGCGCTGTGACGATCTGACGGGTCTCGTGCGTCTGTTCGTCGCCAATCGCGAGATGATGAACGGCATGGACAGTCGTTGGGCGATCGTCAGTCGACCGTTGCTCAAAATATTCCACTTTCTCAACAGCAACAGTCGCCATGGCAGCGCGCGCAACATCGCGGCGCATTACGATCTGGGCAATGCGCTCTACGAGCTCATGCTCGATCCCACCATGGCCTATTCCTGCGGCATCTTCGCCGACGAGCACTCGACGCTGGAGCAAGCTTCGATCGGCAAGTTCGATGCCGTCTGCCGGAAGCTCCGATTGCAACCCGGCGATCGCGTGGTCGAGATAGGCACCGGCTGGGGCGGGCTCGCCATCCATGCGGCCAAACATTACGGCTGCCACGTCACGACTACCACCATATCTCGCGAGCAACACGACTATGCCCGCGAGAAAATCGCCTGCGCCGGGCTCGGCGATCGCATCACGTTGTTGCTCGAAGATTACCGCGACCTGAAGGGACGCTACGACAAGGCTTTCTCGATCGAGATGATCGAGGCCGTGGGTGCGCAGTACCTCGACACCTACCTCGCCAAGTGCTCCTCGCTGCTCGAACCACACGGCGCCCTGCTGCTGCAGGCCATCACCATCCAGGACCAGTTCTACGAGCAGGCGCGCAAATCGGTCGACTACATCCAGCGCTTCATATTTCCGGGCAGCTTCATCCCGAGCGTAGAGGCCATCAGCCGATCGCTGACGCGCGCGACCGATCTCAAGATCTTCGGCCTGGAGGACATCGGTCCGCATTACGCCCGCACCTTGCGCGAGTGGCGCCGCAATTTCTTTGATCAGTTGCCGAAAGTGCGCGCGCTCGGCTACCCCGAGTCCTTCGTCCGTCTCTGGGAGTTCTATCTCTGCTACTGCGAAGGCGGATTCGCCGAGCGACAACTCGGCGACGTGCAGCTACTGCTCACCAAGCCGGACTGCCGCCTGCCGTCACCGGCCCTCGCGACATGATGCCGGGCGGGGCAGCCTCACCGCTGCAGCAACTCATCGCGCGCTTCGGCACCGCGCTCATCGTCACCGACCCGCAGCAACTCGCCGCCGTCAGCGTCGATCATCGTCAGCTCTATCGCGGCAAAGCGCTCGCGCTCGCCTTGCCCCGCAGCACCGCAGAGGTGTCGCAACTGCTTGCATTCTGCAATGCGCTGCGCATCGGCGTGGTCCCCCAGGGAGGCAATACCTCGTACTGCGGCGGAACTGCGCCCGACGAGAGCGGTCGCCAACTCGTGCTTTCGCTGCGACGCCTGAATGCGATCCGCGACCTGCAGCCACTCAACAATTCGATGGTGGTCGAAGCCGGCTGCATTCTCGCCGATGTACAAACAGCAGCGACCGCAGCGGGTCGATTTTTTCCATTGAGTCTGGGCGCCGAGGGCAGCTGCCATATCGGCGGCAATCTCTCGACCAACGCCGGCGGCGTCAACGTCGTGCGCTACGGCATGGCGCGCGATCTCGTGCTCGGACTCGAAGTGGTGCTCGCCGACGGCCGGGTGCTCTCGACGCTCGGTGCGCTGCGCAAGGACAACACGGGCTACGACTTGCGACACCTTTTCATCGGTGCCGAGGGCACGCTCGGCGTCATCACCGCCGCGAGTCTCAAACTGTTTCCGGCGCCGCGCTCCATCGCCTGCGGCTTCACCGCGGTACCCGACCCCGCAGCGGCCGTCGGCCTGCTCGCGCACTTGCGTGAACATTGCGGCGATCTCGTCACCTCGTTCGAACTCATTCCGGCCGTCGCCGTGGAGCTCGTGCAACGTCATCTGCCTGGAAGTCGCGCACCCCTCGCCGCAGGCTCACCTTGGTACGTGCTATGCGAGATCACGAGCGCGGTAGCCGCCGAGGCACTCGATGAGCGTCTCGAAGAAGCGCTCGGTGCTGCGCTCGAGGCCGGACTCCTCACCGACGCCGTGATCGCGCAAAGCGAACGCGAGCGACAGGAGTTCTGGTTTCTGCGCGAAAACATACCGGAGGCGCAGCGTCGCGACGGCCCGAGCCTGAAGCACGACGTGTCGCTGCCGATCAATCGTCTGCCCGAGTTCATCGAACGGGCGAGCGATTGGCTCGCTCGCGAAGTGGCCGAGGCCTACATCGTGTGCTACGGACACGTCGGTGATGGCAACCTGCACTTCAATCTCAATCAGTCGAGATCCGGCGCCACCGACACCGCCGACCGACTAGCCGGGCGCGAGCACGAAATCCGCCGCGCCCTGCACGATCTTGTCAAAGATATGGACGGCAGTTTCAGCGCGGAGCATGGCATCGGACGGCATAAAGTCGAGGAGCTCGAGCGCTACGCGCCACCGCTCGAGCTCGAGCTGATGCAGGCCATCAAGCGCGCCTTCGATCCGAACGGCATCATGAATCCCGGCAAGGTGCTGCGTGCCACTTGAGTCGCGACCCCGACTGCTGCACGCGATGCTGCCGGTCGGTGATCTGGCGCGCTCGCTCGCTTTCTACCGCGAGTACTTTTCACTCGTCGAGCTGCGCCGCATCGAACTGACGACGCCCGCACGAACGCTCGTTTTTCTCGGCCTCGAAAACGATCTCGGCGGCGATGGCGGCAGCATGCAACTCGAACTCTGGTACGAACCCGCGCGCCATCGGCCGCAGCCGACCGAAGGCCC
>RGYP01000296.1 GCA_010031985.1 Gammaproteobacteria bacterium | reverse complement strand
GAGCCGTCGCTGGCGGTGCGCATCCGCAGGTACTCGTCGAACGTCGTCTCATCGAGCCGCGAAGGCAGCGAATGCTGCGAGGGCTGCGCGGGCTGCGACGGTGCGCTCGCAGTCGAGCGCGCGAGCGTGGCGCCTGGTGCCAGCGCCAACAAGCCGAGCCCCGCGAGCCACTCGCGCCGCGAGACCGCTCGAGGAGAGGAATCATGCCGATGATGCGTTGCCATCTTGACGCGCCCCCTTTGTCATCACTGCGATTTATAGCATGCGCCGTACGGGTATCTTCCCAACGCTTCGATTCCGATGCACTCTGTGGTCCCACGTTTTTCTCGAGCCCGACGATGCGAGCCTTGGCCGGTACGATTACCTACTTCGGTCCGACCGGTGAATCCGGGCGCGAGTGGTTCGAAATGTTCCCGCATCGCGCGGGACGCAGCTTGCGAGCCCTCTGCCGAATGGACGACGTCGACGTCTGGCGCGACGTGACGATCTTGCTCGATGCCCACTCGCGACCCCTCGATGCACATGTACGAGTCGTGCAAGGCGAGGAAGTACGCGGCTCGATGACCTACACCACGACGACGCGCGGGCTCGAGTATCGCGGCATGACCGCCGAGCACGGCCCCGTCGATGAGTGGATCGCCTTGCCGCAACCGCTCGACTATCTCGGTTTGCACCCGCTCGTGGGCGATGCGCTGATCACCTGTCAACGGGGAACCGATGCGCCCGGCAGCTTTCGCACCATCCACGGCTACACCAACTCGAAATCGGCGAATGGTGAGTCGGGACTCTTGGCCTACCCGTCGGCGATCGAAGTCGCTTACCTCGGTAACGAGACCCTGCGCGTCGAAGCCGGCGAGTTCGTCGCGCGTCACTACCAGTTGCGCTGGCAGCCGCAGTGGCCGGTCGCCAATCTTTGGGTCGATGGCGACGACGCCTTGTTCCTGCGCCTGACCTGGGATCTGAACCGATCGCGATACGAACTCACCCGTCTTCGTAACCTGGTGTGACCTCATGACGAAATTCCTGGGCCCCTTATTTATTTCTTTGATGGTCTACGCAAGCCCCGCCAGCGCCCAATCTTTGCCAATCAACATGCCGAGCAAACCGTTCGGCGAAATGCCACACCCGGCGGCCCCGGACTACGCCGACCCTCGCGCCTGGGCAGCCCTGCCCGATCGGCGCGATGCCGCCGACGTCGTCCCCGAAAACGACCCGTACGGCGATCGGCAAAAGGACGCCGCAGTCGACGTCTTTTATATCCATCCGACGACGTATCGTCGGGCGGAAAGCTGGAACCAGCCGATCGAGGACGCGGCGACCAACGATTGGACGGACGAGTCCGTCATCGCGCGCCAAGCCGCCGCATTCAATGCCTGTTGTCGGGTGTTTGCACCGCGGTACCGACAGGCGACCGCGGCAGCGGTCGTCGCGCCGGCGGCCATGCAAGCGATCGGCGCCTATGAATTCGCCTGGCAAGACGTGCGTAGCGCCTTCCTGCATTACATGACCCACTGGAATGGCGGTCGCCCGTTCATCATCGTCGGTCACAGCCAGGGCGCAGCGCACGTCGAACGCTGGTTGAAGGAGTTTTGGCCCCGAGAGAATTACCGCAGCAAACTGGTGGCGGCCTACGCGATCGGGGTCTCATTCACCGAACGCAGCATCGCCGAGTTGGGCGGCGGCATCCCGGTCTGCACGACGCCGAGCGCCACCGGCTGTTTTCTGAGCTGGAATGCGTTCGATCGCAGCGGCGACCCCTCGCAATATTTGGCGATGACGCTCGCGCGCCATCAGCAGCGTTTCGGCAATCTCGAAGGAACGAACGTCGTTTGCGTCAACCCACTGACTTTCGCCGTGCAGGCGCCGAAGGCAGACCCCACGGCGAATCTCGGCGCCCTGCCCGCCCGACGTGGCGTCGGGCTCGCCGCTTCGCTGCAGCAGGGAGTCGCGCTGCCGCCGACCGAGAAACACCTCATCGGCGCCGAGTGCGACGGCGGCATCTTGCGCGTGAGCGGCGTGCCGCAGACGGGCTACGCGGTGGTTGCGCTGCCCGCCGGCATGCTGCACTTCAACGAATTCGATCTTTTTTACCAGAACATCCGCGCCAACGCGGTCGAGCGCAGCAGCGCGTTCCTGCGGCACTGAGCTCACCTCTCGCGCCGCGTCACTGCACTTTCACCTGGCACACGGCCTTCATCGCCCGGGCGACGACTTGCTCGCGGCTTGCCGGCGCCACGGGCGTCGGCAAGGACAACTGCGAGGGCAACAACAACGCGGCGATGCGGGCGTTGCGCGCGAAGTTCGTGAGCTGCATCGGGTTGCCTTGGCCGTCCTGCTCGATCGCGGACTCGATGATCCCGAGTACGCGACCCGAATAGGACAACACCGGACTCCCCGAATTGCCATGCTGAATCGGGATCGACACCTGCAACAACGTCGACTCCTCATCGAACCCCGAGAGCGAGGACACGCTGCCCTCGGTGAACTTCGCTTCCGTTCCGAGCATGCCCGGCGAGGGAAAGCCGACGGTGAACGCCGGCATGCCGACCGAGATGTCGGCGCTGCCGCCCAAGGGCAACCACACCGGCGTGGGCACGTTGGTGCGCAACACCGCGAGGTCGTTGTCGTGCGAGCGGCGCAGGATCGTCGCACTGCCCTGCCGACCGTCGGGGAAGGCGACCTTGATCTCGGAGGCCTCTTCGACGACGTGTAGCGAGGTGAGCAGCAAGCCGTTCGGTGATACCGCAAAACAAGTGCCCGAACCGCCGGAGTAATCGTCGTACTCGAACTGCGCGACCGCAAACGAACAAGCGACGCCCG
>RGYP01000295.1 GCA_010031985.1 Gammaproteobacteria bacterium | reverse complement strand
CTCGTCGGGGCACAATCCGCTCGGCGCGCTGATGATCATCGCTTTGCTTGCGCTTTTGCTCGTGCAGGCGGTGACGGGTCTCTTCGCCAACGATCAGGTCTTCGAAACGGGACCGCTGTTCGGCTACGTTCCCATCGAGACCAGCGATCGTCTGACGACCCTGCACAAGCAGACTTTCGACTGGATCACGGCCGCGATCGGCGTGCATGTGGCCGCTGCGCTTTTTTATCTTTGGGTAAAGCGTGAAAATCTGATCCTGCCGATGATCACCGGTCGCAAGCGCATCGCTGGCTCATCGGCGCCGATCGACTCTGCGCAGACACTGCCCCGGGCAGCATCACGCGAGCCCCGTTGGTGGCTCGCGGTGCTGATCGCCGGTGTCGTCGCCGGCGCGCTCGCGTGGCTCGTGACAACGGCCCCGGAGGCGGGGCTCTACACTTTCTAAGTGTCGTCGGCGCTGGGCTCGTCGGCGTCTCAACTGCCGCCGAGTTCGCGCAACAAGTCCTTCGCGCCGTACACCTTGTCGAGCGCCTCGCGCATGATCGCCGGATGAACGGCGATCGCCCGATTCTTTGCGGTGTCGAACCAGTACGCGCCCGATATCGAGTGGATGTTGCCGTCGAACATGAGGCCGACGACGTCGCCACGGGCATCGAGCAGGGGACTACCCGAGTTGCCGCCGACGATGTCGCTGGTGGTCGAAAGATTCACCGGGACCTGCATGTCGAGGGAGTCGCGCACGCGTTGCCAGCTGTCCGGGATCCGGAACGGCGGCTGACCGGTCGCGCGCGCAAAGGCCGTCTCGAGGCGCGTGAAAGGCTCGACGGGACGTCCCTTCTCGACCCAGCCCTGAACGGTGCCGTAGTTCAAGCGCAACGTGAACGTGGCGTCCGGATAGACCGCCGTGCCGTAAAGTTTGAAGCGCGCACGGGCGATTTTTTCTTCGGCCGCGCTGATCGGGGCTTCCACCTCGTCCTCGTAACGCTTGCGCAGCGCGCGCGCCTCGGCATCGATGCTGCGGGCGAGTTGAACGAAGGGGTCATCCGAGGCGGCGACCGCGGCAGCCCCGCCGCTCCAAAGAGCGAGCCGCACGGCCGGGTCGTTGAGTTTGGTCTTCGAGACCAAAGATTCGGCCAAAGTATCGGGAGAGTCCTTGGACAGTAGCTGGCGCACGGTCGGGTGATCGGGGCCCAGCCATTCGCGCATGCGCTCGAATCCGAACGACAGCGTCAGTTTTTCGAGTTCCGGGTAGATCGGCGTCGGCGCCGCGAGCTGCTGACGAATGCGCGGCAGCGCCGCATCGGTGTATTCGCGCAGGCGCTCGGTGTTGGCCTTCTCGCGCTCCGCCGTGCCGCGCAGCAAGGTACGCGCGTAGCGGAAGTATCGGCTGTTGAAGCCCGCACCACCCTCGAGATAGCCCAGCTCGAGATCGAGATTGCGGGCAATGGCGTTGGCCTTTTCGATCTCGGCCCAGGGGTCGCCCATCTTGGCAAGCTCCTTGTCGGCGCGTACCCGAGCACGCAGCTCGGTCTCTTCACGACGCTTCTGCGCCATCATGTTTTCGTCGAGCAGCGCATCGAGCTGCTTGCGACGAACTTTGATGCCGTTCTCGAGACCCGTGAGCGGGTCTTCGACGATGCGTCGTGCCGAATCGCTCGTCTTGGCGAACTGAATGTAGCGCCCGCGCAGTTCGTTGCTGCGGAGCAGGGCGGGTGGTAGGTCGCTCTCGCGCAGCTGCTGCAGCTGCGCCACGGTGAGCAGGCGATCGGTGGAACCGGGGTGTCCCGAGACGAGCACGAACTCCCCGGCCTTCGGGCCGGCAAACTTCATCTTCAAATGTTGCGCCGGCTGCACCGGTTTGCCGTTTTCGTAGGCGCGCAACAGCCCCATATCGAGGCACCAGCGGGGAAACTGAAAATTATCCGGGTCGCCCCCGAAGGCGGCGATACCGGCCTCGGGTGCGAACACCAGGCGGATGTCGGTGTAGCGCTTGTACTGGTACAAGAAATACTGTCCGCCGTTGTAGAGCGCGACGCTCTGGCATTTGTTGCCCGTGGTTTTTTCGCAGCCCTGTTCGAGCTCGGTGAGGGTCTTCTTGCGCGCGTCGTTGGCGGCGCGGTCGTCGAGACCGCGAGTCGCGGCCTCGACTTTCGTCGTGACGTTATCCATCGCCACCAGGACGTCGGCCACCTGCGTCGGGCATTTGATTTCGGCGTCGCGATCGCGTGCGACAAAGCCATCTTCGAGCAGGCTTTTTTCTTTGTTCGAGTTTTCTGCGAGGCAGGCGGCGATGCAGTGGTGGTTGGTGAGGATCAAGCCCTCACCCGAGACGAATGACGCCGTGCAGCCGGCGAGACGGACGGTCGATTGTCGAACGCGGTCCAGCCATGCGCCGTCGATCCGCGCTCCGTATTTCTTTTCGACCGCTGCGCTCGGGAAGTTGTCGTAGGTCCACATGCCCTCATCGGCGAGTGCGGTCGAGGTGGCGAACAAAGCTGCGAGCGCAACGGCGAGACGGCTTTTCATCAAGGCAACTCCAATTTGGGCGATCGATGCGGAATTAAAGCACAGTGGCCGCATTTCTGGATGTGCAGCGGCTTTCGACCGAAGCCGCGCATTTCTCACGCGCTTGCCGATTTCACGAGCGGACGCGAGCAGGGGCTCCGGGTTCGAATCGCCGACGCCGACAGCCCGTCGGTGATCCCTTCGGAGATTTCATCATGAGGCAGCACCAAGCACTCCGGCGCAAAGCCGCCGGGCAGGGAATGACCGAGTACATCATCGTCGTCGCGCTCATCGCAGTCGCCGCCATCGGCGTCT
>RGYP01000294.1 GCA_010031985.1 Gammaproteobacteria bacterium | reverse complement strand
TTGACGTCCGCGCTCAGAAAGTCCTGATGGGCGGCGGTGGGCTCGGATTCCGTCATCGGGCAGTTTCCTCGTTGCGTCGGTGCTGAAGTCGATTCGGGTGCGTTTATACTTCAGCGCATGATTCCCACGCGATATCTCGGTTGGTTGTCGACCTTGCCGATTTCGTTATGGGTATTTCTGTGGAATCCGTGGGCGGCGGTTTTTCCGCTGTTGCTGTTTGGAATCGGCTTGCGCGACGTGCTGCAGTCCAAGCACGCGATTTTACGGAATTACCCACTGCTCGGCCATTTTCGCTTCCTGCTCGAGTACATCCGACCTGAAATTCGTCAGTACTTTATCGAAGACGATGAGACCCAGTTGCCGTTTTCGAGAAACCAGCGTGCGCTGGTTTACCAACGGGCCAAAGGACAGAACGACAAACGAGGGTTCGGTACCCTCATCGACCCCTATCGCTCGCGGGCGATTTGGCTCAATCACTCCAATGCAGCCAAGCATCCGAGATCCGAGGCGTTTCGTATAAAGATAGGAAACGACGCCTGCCTCCGGCCCTACGAATCGGCGGTGCTCAACGTTTCGGCGATGAGCTTCGGCGCGCTCTCGGCCAATGCCGTCCGCGCCCTCAATCGCGGGGCACGTCTCGGCAATTTCGCGCAAGACACCGGCGAGGGATCGATCTCACCCTACCACCGCCAAGAAGGTGGCGATCTGATTTGGGAAATCGGCTCTGGCTATTTCGGATGCCGCGACGCTGCCGGAAATTTTTGTCCCGAGAAATTCTCCCGTCAGGCTGCCGATCCGCAGGTCAAGATGGTCGAGATCAAACTCTCGCAGGGTGCCAAGCCTGGGCATGGTGGCGTGTTGCCGGCCGCAAAGGTCAGCGCCGAGATTGCGCTCACGCGTGGCGTCGAGCCCGGAGAAGATTGCGTCTCGCCAGCGACGCATTCGCGTTTTTCCAATCCCATCGAGTTGCTCGAATTCGTCGCCGAACTGCGACGACTGT
The DNA here is from genome assembly GCA_010031985.1 of Gammaproteobacteria bacterium. GTDB lineage: Bacteria > Pseudomonadota > Gammaproteobacteria > Steroidobacterales > Steroidobacteraceae > UBA964. The sequence continues at coordinate 1,833 of RGYP01000294.1, read as the reverse complement.
CGGGCGGCAAGCCCGTAGGTTTCAAGTTGTGTATCGGCGACCCCGTCGAGTTCGCAGGAATCTGCAAAGCGATGTTGGCTACGCGGATCATTCCCGACTTCGTGGTCGTCGATGGAACGGAGGGCGGCACCGGAGCGGCTCCGGTGGAATTTGCGGATCACGTCGGCATGCCGGTTCGTGACGGATTGCTGTTCGTGCACAACTGTCTGCGCGGCGTCGGCTTGCGCAATCAGGTCAAAATCGGTGCCGCTGGGAAAGTCGTCTCCGGATTCGACGTTGCGATCCTGCTCGCGATCGGCGCCGACTGGTGCAATGCCGCGCGCAGCTTCATGTTCGCGCTGGGGTGCATTCAATCGCGAACGTGTCATACCGATGAATGTCCGACCGGCGTCGCCACGCAAAATGCCCGTCGACAGCGTGGACTCGACGTCGGCGAGAAAGCGCTACGCGTCATGAATTTCCAACGTGCGACGGTACAGTCGCTTGCGGAGCTCCTTGGGGCGGCGGGTCTCGAGACTCCGGAGGAGCTGCACGCCAGGCACTTCATGACCCGCGATAGTCAGGGTCAACCCGTTCCGTTGTCCTCGATTTACCCGGAAATCGACCACGGGGTATTCCTCGAGTCGGGGGGCGCCTCCTTCGCGGCGTTGCCCGCGCTTTACCGTTCGAGCTGGGCCGTGGCGAGTGCCGATCGGTTCGGAGCGGCCAGCCCGAATGCTTCCATTTCGGATAGAAGTCGCGCACACTCCGCCCGTTAACTGTCCGAGTGGCCGTGCGGGTCCGATCGCGAGTTTGGAGACGGGGATGGAGGCAAAAATGTCTGCGTTGCCGAGTACCGACGTGATGCGTGTTGCGGCCGCCGAAGGGACGGCGGCGCTCGAGAAGCTTGCCCGCGACGATGCGGCGGAGCGGGCGAAGAGCGCAAGTGACAACCAGCGCCAGCTGCAAACCATCGACGCGCTGCGTGAAGATTTCCGCGAGTCCGTCAACGACGCCAACGAGCGTCTGATCCAGCAGGGGCGGGCGATCAACATTTCCGTCGACAAGGAAACCAACATCGTCGTCGTCAGCGTTTCGGATAGCGAGAGCGGTGAAAAGATTCGGCAGATCCCGCCTGAAGAGGCGTTGAATGTGACGCGCAACATCGACCGGCTGACCGGCATTCTCGTCGATAAAAAAGTTTGACGGTATGGCAGACGAAACGGGGCACGTTTTATTAGTGCCATGCGCCCAAAGCAGATCGGTACGTTCAGCAAAAACCTAGTCGTCAGCCTCGTTTTGTTGCTCGTGACGTTTGGCCAGTCCTCGGCCGGCGCGGAGCAGCAACACGCGCTGACCGTGCTCGCGTATCACGAGGTCACCGACCGATCGACTGCCCTGATTCCGGATTACTCGGTCGATCCGACGACTTTTGTCCGGCACGTCGACTGGTTGCTGAACAACGGTTACAACTTCGTCTCCGTCGACCAGGTGCTCGCGGCGCGCGAGAGCGGTTCGCCCTTGCCGCGCCGCCCGGTATTGCTGACCTTCGACGACGGGTACACCTCGGTTTACGAACATGCGTGGCCCATTCTGCGGATGCTCGGCATTCCCGCGGTCGTCGCCGTCGTCACCCGTTGGCAGGAGGAGCCCCTCAGCGTCGACTTTGGCGGCAAAACGGTACCGCGGAAACATTTCATGAGCTGGGAGCAGTTGCGTGAAATGCAATCGAGCGGATTGGTTGAAATCGCAAGCCACAGTCACGATTTGCACCGCGGCATTCTCGGTAATCCGGGCGGTAGCATGCAGGCTGCCGCAACCACGCGGCTCTACGATGCCGCGCGCCAGCAATAC
>RGYP01000293.1 GCA_010031985.1 Gammaproteobacteria bacterium | reverse complement strand
CTCCTGCCACGCCGCCGAACATGCGGCATGGTCGCGATCGCAACACGCTCGCGCCATGCAACACGCCACCGAAGCCACCGTGCTCGGCAATTTCGATGACGCGAAGTTTCGCTACGCCGGGGTGACCTCACGATTTTTCCGTCGCGGTGACAAATTCTTCGTGCGCACCGATGACGCCGCGGGTCGGCTCGCCGATCACGAGATCAAATACACCTTCGGTGTCGAGCCTCTGCAGCAATATTTGATAGAGCTGTCGGGCGGTCGATTACAGGCGCTCTCGATCAGCTGGGACAGTCGGCCGCGCGAGCAGGGCGGGCAGCGTTGGTTCCACCTCTATCCAAACGAGCGTGTCGATCACCGTGACGAACTGCATTGGACGCAGCCCGCGCAAAACTGGAACTTCATGTGTGCCGACTGTCACTCCACGGATATCCGTCGCAATTACTCTGTCGAAAAATCTGCGTTCGATACCCGTTGGTCTGATCTTGCCGTGGGTTGCGAGGCCTGCCACGGCCCAGGGTCCAGGCACGTGGCGGCGCCGAGCAAGCCGTATCGCGTGGGGGCGGGCGAGGATCGTTCGGCTGCCGAAATGGAAAGCTGCGCCGCCTGTCACGCGCGGCGTGTTCAAATCGACGAAGGGGCGAAGGCCGGTGACCCGCTGATGGATCACTACCTGCCCTCGACGCTCGACGAGGGGCTGTACCATGCCGACGGTCAGCAGCTCGCAGAAGTCTTCGTGTGGGGTTCTTTTCTGCAAAGCCGCAAATATGCGGCGGGTGTGACCTGCGGCGCGTGTCACGAGCCGCACACTCAAAAATTACGCAAATCCGGGAACGAGGTTTGCACGCAGTGCCACCTGGCCGCGCAATTCGACACGACGACGCACCACCACCATCCGCTCGGTTCTGCGGCCTGCGTCGATTGCCACATGCGCGAAGAGACCTACATGGTGATCGATCGACGTCGCGATCATGGTTTTCACGTGCCGCGGCCCGATCTCACGCAACGCCTCGGCACGCCAAATGCCTGCAACGACTGCCATGCCGATCGCAATGCGCGCTGGGCCGACGCGGCCATCGTGCGCTGGTACGGGACCGAGCGTCGCGCGACGCCACATTTCGGCGAGGCCATCCAGGCGGGACGTCGCGGCGAGAACGGTGCTGTCGCAGGTTTGCTCGGACTACTCAAAGATCAGGAGCAAACCGGCATGGTACGAGCCACGGCTATCGAGTTGCTGGCGCGCTATCCGGGTGAAATTACCGAGGCGGCAATTCGGGGTTCGCTCGCGGACGATGATTCCCTGGTCCGGTACCACGCCTTGCTCGCCCAGCAGGGCATGGCGCCCGATCGACTTGCCTCGTTGGTGGCGCCGATGCTGCAGGATCGAGCGCGCACCGTTCGTCACGAGGCTGCTCGCCAACTCACCATGGCACGGGCGCCACTCGACGAAACGGCGCGTCAAAGATTGGTGGGCGTCCTCGCCGATTACGAGCGAGCGCTGCGTCTCGATCTGAGTCGCGCCGAGCCTTGGCTGAACCTGGCCAACATCAAGCTGGCCCGCGGCGACTTGACGGCTGCCGAAAACGATTTGCAACAGGCCATTGCCGTCGAGCCTCGGTTTGTCCCGGCTTGGGTCAACCTGGCCGATCTGCTGCGCGCCTCGGGGCGAGACGCAGAGGCCGAATCTCTGTTGCGTGAGGCGCTTGAGCGCAATGCCACCGCGCCGGCGCTGCGCGAAGCACTCGGCTTGGCCTTGGTCAGGCAGGGCCGCAAGTCCGAGGCCATGCGCGAGTTCGAAGCGGCCTATCGCGCCGCCCCGGAAGTACCGCGTTTCGGCTACGTGTACGCCCTTGCGCTGCACGACGCGGGACAGGTCAAGCAGTCGCTGCGGGTGCTCGAAGAGGGTCTGCAGCGTCGCTACGACCGCGATTCTTTGCTCGCCGTCGCAGCCTTTGCACGCGATGCGGGTGATAATTTGACAGCCGGTCGCGCCTTGCAGCGCCTACGGGCCGTGAACCCGGGCGATCCGGCGCTGACGGCAACTCAATGATTTCCGGGTGATCGAATCCATGCCGCCACCGTCCGACGTCGACTACATGCACAGGGCGCTCGAACTTGCTCGGGCCGCTGCATCGCGTGGCGAGGTGCCGGTCGGCGCGATACTGGTGCGCGGGGATACCGTGATCGGTGAGGGGGCCAACTGCCCCATCCACACGCACGACCCGACCGCGCATGCGGAAATCGTCGCCCTGCGTACGGCCGCGACGCGAGTCGGTGACTACCGCCTCAATGAAGCGACGCTCTACGTTACGCTCGAGCCCTGCATCATGTGCGCCTCAGCCCTCGTGCATGCTCGGGTACGGCGCGTGGTGTTCGGCGCCTGGGATCCGAAGGCGGGCGGCGCGGGCAGTATCGCCGATATCTTCGCCATCCCTGAACTGAACCATCGGGTGGACGTTTTTGGCGGCGTGCTCGCTGAGGAATGCGGTACTCTGCTGTCCGACTTCTTCCGCGCCCGTCGCTCATGAAAACCGTCCCCTCGCTCACCACTGGGTCCATTCCCAAGACCCTGTTCACGTTTGCCCTGCCGATCCTGCTCGGCAACGTACTGCAGTCGGTCAATGGTTCGATCAACGCGGTCTGGATCGGCAAGTATCTGGGAGCCGCGGCGCTGACCGGTGCCAACAATTCCAATATCGTCATTTTTCTGCTGCTCGGTGCGGTCTTCGGCATTACCATGGCCTCGACCATCCTGATCGCGCAACATTTCGGCGCTCAACGCTTCGAAGAAGCCAAGCGCGTGACGGGCACGAGCGCCACCTTTTTCTTTGGACTGTCCCTGCTGTTCTC
>RGYP01000292.1 GCA_010031985.1 Gammaproteobacteria bacterium | reverse complement strand
GCTTTAGTGCATCGCTTTTCCTCGCGGGAGTGGATCTCTCCATCCCGTTGCTCGAAGAGACCCTTGTCAAAGACCCGACCGGCACATGGGTTCTGGGGTCCAAGTTCCGGGAGTGGCGCATGGCCCAACTGAACAGCGTGTTTCACAGGGTCTTCGGCGTGATCGTGCCTGCAGAGATCATCGAAAAAGCCTGCAGTCGCAACTGACGATCGGAATCGTCGCGCATCCAAGCCCGCTCGCCGTGCGATCGGTAACAAAACTGAACTTGGCACGCACCTGATAATCCGCGTACGTTTTCCGCGGAGTCAGGCATGGACAAGCTCAGAGTGGTAGCGGCTGCATTGACCATCGCGATCGGCTGCGCGCTCGCCATCACGGCGATCGGCGTCGATTATCCGCTCGCCGACGGCGACGGCGGCGTCGTGACGCCGGGGATCGTACTGGCGGTGATTTTTGGCGGCGCTCCCATCATCACCGGTCTCGCGGCGCTGCAACGAATGCCTTGATCACAGGCGGCTTCGAGGAGTAGCGTCGTGCCATGCGCGATAAAACTCGCTTGCGGCTTCGCTGGGTCATGTTTTCGTACGTGTTTACCTTCGCGATGCTCGCCTACGTGCAGCGCAGCAGCGTTTCGGTCGCCGCCGAGGACATGCTCCCGGCGCTGCACCTCAGCGTGGTCCAACTCGGCTGGCTGAACGCCGCCTTCACCACCGCCTATGCAATATTCCAATTGCCCGGTGGCGCACTCGGTCAAAAATATGGTGCGAGACCGATTTTTCTCGCGGTCGGCGTCACCGGCCTGATCGCGACGATCGGCACCCCGATCTTTCCGACTCTTCTCGGCGGAACCACGCTTTTCATCGCCCTACTCGCCACGCAGTTCCTGCTCGGAATCGGACAGGCACCTGTCTTTCCGACGCTGGCCACCCTCGTCGAACGTTGGTTCCCGGTCAGACAGTTTGGCCTGACGAACGGGCTCTCGACGTCCGGCATGCTCTTGGGTGGCGCACTCACCGCACCGTTGATCGTCTGGTTGACGAGCCTCTGGGGATGGCAAGGCGCCCTGCTTTGGACGGCACTTCCCGCCGCCGTGCTGACCGTGATCTGGGCACTCGATGGTCGCAGCACACCCACCGAACATCCGCGCATCAGCACCGAGGAGTTGGCCGAACTCGATGTCACGGCGGTGAGTGAGCCGCTCACCTTTGCGCGGTTATGGCGCGTGGCCCGCAACCGAAACATCCTGCTGCTCGCCCTCTCCTACCTGTCCTTCAACTACGTGTTTTACTTGATCACTTTTTGGTCGTTTCTGTACCTCGTGCGCGATCGCGGTTTCAGTGGGCTCGAAAGCGGGTTGATGGCGATGCTGCCCTGGCTGGGGGCGGCGGTGGGCGCTGCCATCGGTGGTTTCATGACCGATTCTTTGGCTCAAAGAATGGGACCGACCAAGGGCTATCGGCTGCTGCCGCTGCTCACGCTGCCGGTCGCCGTGGTGATGTTGCTCGCGACACCCGCCGTCGAGGGCGCCTATCTTGCCGTCGCCGCGCTCGTCGTTGCTTTCTTTGCCATGGAGATCAACGAAGGACCTTTCTGGGCAGCGACCATGAGCGTGGCTCGCGCCGATACGGGCGCCGCCACCGGCGTACTCAACACCGGTGGCAACATCGGCGGCATCATCTGCCAGCCGATCGCCGCAGCACTCGCGGCAACTGGCGCATGGACCCAGGTTTGGCTGAGCGGTGCCTTGTTTGCATTGCTCGCGGTGGTGTTGTGGCTCTTCGTCAATGCGGAACCCGCCGAACGATGAAAGAGTTTTTGGTATATCGAAGCCCGCTAGGCGACATGATCCTCGCTGCTTCGGACGGCCGTCTCGGTGGCGTCTGGTTTGCGGGACAGAAACATTTGCCGGACGTCAGCCACTGGACGGAAACCGATCGACATCCGCTGCTCGAAGAGACTCGTCAGGCACTCGCCGGATACTTCGCGGCAAAAAGACAGACTTTCGATTTGCCGCTCGACTTTTCGAGCGGTACGACCTTTCAGCAAAGGGTTTGGCGTGCCTTGCTGCGTACTGCGCCGGGGCAGACGACCACCTACGCACACGTCGCTCGGAGTATCGGCAAACCCGCGGCGATACGAGCAGTGGCTGCGGCGATCGGTCGCAATCCATTCAGCGTGATCGTCCCCTGTCATCGTGTCATCGGCAGTGATGGCGGGCTCACCGGATACGCCGGCGGTCTGCAGCGCAAGGCTGCACTGCTCGCCTTGGAGGGTCGTTACCCACCGTCGGCCATCAACAAAGTTTTGAGCAAAGGGTTACCGAAGCGGCGCGAGGCTGTCACCGCATAAAACGTTTCTTTGAGTCCGGTGACGCGGGCACGCTGCACCAGGGTGCCGCGCTCGAGTTCGTCCTTCACGACGACCGGCGGCACGAGCGCCACCCCTTTACTTTCACGAGCCACGAGGCGAAGCATCGCCATGTCGTCGACCTCGGCGGCGATCAGCGGCCGGATACCGGCTTGCTCCATCAAAGTGTCGAACGACTCGCGCAAGCTGCTTTCGGGTCCCGGCAACACGATCGGCGTCTGACGTAAGTCGTCGGGGAAGCGAAACTTCTTGTGTTTGCGTGAAGGCCGACCCACGAGCGTTGCTTCCTGCTCGCCGATCTTGAATACGCGCCACGGTGCTTTTGCATCTCTCGGCACGGACGCGTTGGTCAGCACCACATCGAGTGAATGCGCCGCAAGTTGCACAAGCAGCTCGTTCAAGGTGCCGCTGCGCAGGACGAGCTCGACGTCGTCGCGGCCGAGCAGGGGCCGTAGCCAACCGATCTGGAAATTGCGTGATAGC
>RGYP01000291.1 GCA_010031985.1 Gammaproteobacteria bacterium | reverse complement strand
GACAATTTCGGTTGGGTACAGGAGTTGCGCGGACGCTACGTCGTGGTACGCGATCGCGACGGTGTCGAGTCGCTGGTACCGAATCAAAATTTGATCACCAACTCCGTGATCAACTGGAGCTATTCAGATCAACGTGTCCGCCTGCGTCTGCCGGTGATGATCAGTTACGAAGACGACCCCGAGCTCGCCCTCGAACTGCTCGTTCGCGCCACCAGCGATCATCCGCGCATCCTCGTCGATCCTGCTCCGGTGTCCAGACTGATGTCGTTCGAAAATTACGGCATGAAGCTCGAAGCACGCTTCTGGATTCGCGATCCCATGAACGGCGTCAACAACGTCCGTTCGGACGTCAATCGCAAGATCTGGAAACTCTTCAAGGAGCACGGCATCAAAATCCCGGTCGCACAGCAGGAAGTTCGGGTGCTCGATCCGGGTATCGACCTGCCACGCAACGCCCTGCCCTACGATGCCGATCCGCGTCGGTAGAGTGCTGATTCCGGACAGCGACCTCTCGGTCGCGTTCATCCGCTCGGGCGGCCCCGGCGGTCAGAACGTCAACAAGGTTGCCTCGGCGGTGCAGTTGCGCTTCGATCTAGCCGGCACGAACGCACTCGGTGAAGCCGCCAAGACGCGCTTGCGGGCGCTCGCGGGTCGGCGACTCACCGACGAGGGTTCCCTGCTCATCGTTGCGCGCGAACATCGCAGTCAAGAGCAAAATCGCCATGCCGCCGAAGCGCGGCTCGCCATGCTGGTGCGTGCAGCGCTCACCGAGCCGCGCCCACGCCATGCCACCAAACCAACGCGCGCTTCGAAGATTCGCAGGCTGGAAGGGAAGACTCGACGCAGTTCGATCAAACGCCGGCGCCGACGCATCCACGGCGACGAGTGACCGATTTCTTCGGTGCCCGTCAGACCCCGTGCGTGACCTGCAGGATGCTATGACGAATTTGCTCCGAGAGGACGAATTCGGCGTCTGCCGCAACCCGCATCAAGACCTCGTCGAAGACCAAGCGTCCGGTCTCGTCATTGCGAATCACCCGTCGTCGCAGCAACAAGGCGACGAATTGCTCGAACATCGCCCGGTCCGAGAACTCGGGTGAATTGAAGCCGTACAACATCGTGATGCGTTGCGCGGCAAGCTGACAACGCTCGGCGAGAGCCTTGGCGGTCAGCGCCCCGGAGCCCGCGTGCATCAGAGTCGCTATCGCAAGATAGTAGCGCTCGATGGTCTGTACCGAAGCCTGCGCCAGCAGCGACAACTGCACGGCCTGCGGCGAACTCGGCGACGGTCGGCGCCAGGCATCTTCGGTCTCGAGGCGTTCGAGCACACCGAGCGCCGCGAGCGTCCGCAAATATTTGACGACGGCTTCCGCCAGCTCTTCTTCGCTCCATTTCAGAAAGAGTTCCGCCGCCACGTACGGATAGACACGCCACGCGAGACGCTGGATGTCCTCCGTGCGTACCACGGGATTGGCGATGAACGCGCAGGCGAGCAACGATGGCAAGGTGAAAAGGTGCAGCACGTTGTTGCGGAAATAAGTCATGAGCACCGCCATCTCGTCGCTGATGCGGACGAGATCACCCAGCTTGTGCGGCAGACGCTGCAACACCTGCATGTTTTCACCGTAGGCGATGACCGCCGCACCATCGAGCTCGGTAATCGTGACCCGCGGGTCGTAAGGCGCCTTGCGCAGCAGATCGAGATAGAGGTCGCACTGCCGGGCGAGGTCGGTGGCGACCATGGCCTGCCGCGGCATGGCGAGCAGCGTGACCGCCAGCAGGTTGATCGGCGTGATCGCGGCAGCGGCATTGATACGCTGCATGATGCTGACGGCAAGCTCGTCGACTACCGGCGAAATCCAAGGCGCACGACCTTCGTCATCGAGTGTGCTCTGCCGCCAATCGCCCGCATGGCGCTCGAGAACGGCGTCGAGGGCGATGGGTTCACCCACGTTTACGTACACGCGGCCGAATTTTTGACGCAGAACACGCAGGGCACGGAAGAGATCACCGATGCTTTCCTTGCGCTTCGCCTGCCCTGATAGTTCGCCGACGTAGGTGCCTGCCTCGACGATGCGTTCGTAGCCAAAGTAAACGGGGACGAACACGACCGGACGCTTCGGATCTCGCAGATAACTGCGCACCGTCATGGAAATCATGCCCGTCTTGGGCTGCAACAGACGACCGGTGCGCGAGCGGCCGCCCTCCACGAAATACTCGAGCGAGTGACCACGCGCCATGATCGTCGCGAGATATTTCATGAACACGGCGGTGTAGAGCGTGTTACCCGCAAAACTGCGCCGCAGGAAAAACGCCCCACCCTTGCGCAGCAAGCGCCCGACGATCGGAATGTTCAGATTGATGCCGGCGGCGATGTGCGGCACGGCATAGCCCTGCTTGTAGATCACGTAAGACAACAGCAAGTAGTCCATGTGACTGCGGTGGCAGGGCACGAAGACGATTTCCGCATCGCGCGCCACCTCGCGCAGAGTCTCCGAATGACTGAACGTGACGCCGTCGTAAAGGCGATTCCACAGTCGACCCAGAAAGCCTTCCATGAACGTGATGAACACGTGCGAATAGTTGGCCGCGATTTCTTCGACGTAGCCTTTCGCAACGAGCAGCGCTTTGCGCCGCGGCAAATGTTTGTCGCGCATTTCGGCGGCCACGGCGGCGCGTACCGTGCGGGTGCTCAGTACTCGCGCGAGTATGGTGCGACGATGCGACAGATCGGGGCCGATGCGTGCTGCACGCTGGCGCCTGAAGTTCGCGCGCTGCACGCGTGCGATGCGCGCCGCCTGCGCGGCGGGACTGCCCGCGCCCGACAGCAGGCTGCGCAGACTCGTCGGC
>RGYP01000030.1 GCA_010031985.1 Gammaproteobacteria bacterium | reverse complement strand
TGGGCGACGCCGACCATCAGACTTTTCGATTGCGACATTGCGTACTCCGTTCGGTGCGACGTGCCCGGGCATAGCGAGCATGGCAGTCCTGGGAAATGCCCATTCACCAGTTGTTCGCAAAAACGGGCGTCAGTGCGTTCTTCTTCGGCCATGACCACATCTACGCGCATCAGGAGTTGGATGGGGTTGTCTACCAGTCGACACCCAACCCCGCCGATGCCACCCGAAGTTCCAGACGATCACCGCGTTTGACGTCGCGCTTTTCGATGATGATGGCGAACGGATTGCGATCCCAGCTGGCATCGGTTCCATCACGATAAACATGAGCACGATAGCGCTTGCCAGCCGTCAAAAACTCGAGCGGCACGGTGAGCGTGCGGGCGATCTCATCGGTGACGCCACCAACGTACCAGTCCTCGCTAGCGCGATCCTTGCGCGCGACCGTCACGAAATCACCCACCTCGCCGTCGAGTACGAACGTCTCCTGCCAATCGACCGGCACCTCTTTGATGAACTGGAAGGGCCCGGGGAACCGGGCATAATTTTCCGGTAAATCGGCCGCCATCTGAATCGGACTGTACACCACGAGATAAAGCGCGAGCTGCTTGGCGATCGTCGACTGAAACGGCTGGCCGTTGCGCCCTTTCAAGCTGAGCACGCCGGGTGTGAAATCCATCGGACCGCTCAACATCCGCGTGAAGAACAAATTCGCTTCGTGCTCGGGCGGGTTGGGTGGTACACCCCAGGCGTTGTACTCCATGCCACGTGCGCCCTCGCGCGCCACCCAGTTCGGATAGGTGCGTCGCAGACCGGTATCTTTGATCGGTTCGTGCGGGTTGATGGCAATGCGGCGCTTGGCGGCCTCGGTCACCACCTTCAGATGATGGCGCGACATCGCCTGCCCATCGTGCCACTCGAAACGCACCGAACCATCTGCGTCCTGGAACTTGGCGCCGCCGGCGTCGGCGACGTATCCCGTCTTGATGGCCTCTATGCCGAGGCGCGCGCTTTGATCGAGTGCAGCTCCGAGCTGCGCTTCGTAATGCGAGGCGAAGCCCGACGTCTCGTGATGACCCATGAGGTGCACGCCCTTTTTGCGCGCATACGCCGCTAGTCCCTCGAGATCGAAGTCGGGATACGGCTCGGTGAAGCTGAACGAGTCCCCGTTCGCGAACCAGTCGGCTTCCCAGCCGCGATTCCAGCCCTCGATCAGCACGCTGCGAAAGCCGTTGGCCGCGGCAAAGTCGATGTAGCGGCGCGCATTCGTCGTGGTTGCGCCATGGCGCGGGCCGGAGGCCCAACTTTCGGTATCGAGGTGCAGACTCCACCAAATGCCGACGTACTTGTGCGGCTTCACCCACGACACGTCGCCGAGCACGTTGGGCTCGTTGAGATTCAGGATGAGATCGGAAGACATGTAGAGCCCCGCCGCGCGGTCGGCAATCTGCAGCGTGCGCCATGGCGTCGTGAAGGGCGCAGTGCGCTTGACCCGTGCACCCTCAGCCGCGGGCGACAGCATTGCCTTGAAGCGCGTGCCTTCGACCCGGCGCAGCCACATGGCTGAATAATCGACAAGCGCCGCTTCGTGTACCGCTAGGTGCAAGCCATCAGCTCTGCGGAACGTGATTGGCGTATGTGCTTGGCCCACTTCGCTCGCGCGCGTGCGGTTGTAGAGATATTCGTAGCGATTCCACTCGCCGGCCGGAATCCACCACGCCGTCTCGGCACCGATCAGATCGAACTCGGTGAGCTCATCGGTAATGTTCACCTCCCGTAGCGCGGCCTGCTCCGGAAACTCGTAGCGCAAGCCAAGGCCGTCGTCGAATACCCGAAACACGATGGTCAACTCGCGAGCTGCAGGCGCTGGGACAGGTGCTTTCGCTTCGCGTAAACGTACCCGCAATTCATTGTGACGATCGCGCACGAAACGGCGCTCGCCCCAAGGCTGCTCCCAAGTGTCATCGACCGATCGGCTGCTGCTATCGACGACAATGAAATTGCGCTCGAGCTTCGGCGCGTCGGCCAAGATGAAGCCGAGCCGCGAGTCACCGACGACGGGTTGACCCTTGCGGTCGACGCGATAAGACACGCGTCCCTCACCGTTGATCGCGAGCGTCACTCGCAGCAGAGCGCCCGGAGACTCGATGCTCGCCACGTCGTCGGCCACGGCATTCGCCGCGACCAAACAAATCAAGAGTGCCAAGACTCGAGCCGCAATCGTTCGCAAGTAGATCATCGTGGCTCCTCGCTTCTTGACTCCTCGCTCGCGCATACCGCAAAACCGAAAGCCGGCAACCGCACTCGTACGCTGCCCGGAGCCGTTGCGGTGGCTGCGCAGGACCCGTCGAGTGCCTTGAAGGTCATCGATCGGATCTCGGTCTGTACCTGCACGTCGATCGGTACATTGGATGTGTTGAACGCCAGCACATACTCGCGGCCGTTCGTCGGATCGAAGCGCGACACCGCAAACACGCCGGGCTTGCCCTCGGTGTAGCGTCGGGTGACCTGATCACCCGACTGCAGTGCAGGATGATCCGCACGCAAGCGCGCGAGCCGTGAAATCAGCTGGTAGAGCGGATGCTGCGCGTCGAAATGGGACTGCGCGTGGGTCGATTCGCTGCCCAGCGGTTTTTGTTCGGTGTATTCGCTCACCTGACTCGCGAACAAGGGCTGACGCGCCGATTGATCGCCGCCCAAGCCCACGAAACCTTGCTCGTCACCGGAGTAGAGCGTCGGCACGCCCCGTAAAGTCAGCAACATGGCGTGGGCCAATTGCACTCGCGAGAGCGCCTCGGCACGACCCACCGTCGGCTGCTTCTTGTACACGAAGTGCGCGAAGCGGCCGAAATCGTGGTTACTGATGAACGTCGGCAACTGCAGTGCCGTCGCGCGACCGCCCTGATACAACGCATCGTCGGCAAACAGACGCGCCAGCACTTCGGTCCCTGCTGACCCTGCAACGGTCTCGCGCACTGCAGCCGCGAATGCAAAATCGAGCACGGTGGGCAAACCCGCCGTGCGCGTGTAACGGGCGAGTAGCGAGGTATCGGTCGGTGATTCGACGAACACCTCACCGAAGATGTGGAAGTTCGGGATGCCGCGCTGACGCGCCCGTTCGAGCATGGCCGGCGCGAAGGCCTGCCAGAACTCCTCGTTGACGTGTTTTGCGGTGTCGATCCGGAAACCATCGACGCCGTAGTGATCGATCCAAGAGCCGAAGATGTCGATGAAGCCCTGCACCACTCGCGGGTTTTCGGTCATGAGATCGTCGAGACCGACGAAATCACCCATGTCGTTGCTCTCGCCCGAAAACGTGGTGTTGCCGCGGTTGTGATACCAGATGGGATCATTGAGCCAAGCCGGAACCTTGGCGTTTTCCTCACCCGGCGGAACGAACGGCGTATAGGCGAAATCGGGCCGCGTGAGCTTGACGAAGTTCTCTACGGTTTGATGTTGCGACCCATCACCGGCGAAACCCTCATTGATCGGCTCGCCGATCAGACCACCGCGTCGCGAGTAGGGATAATCGGCACGCGAGCGATAAGCGCATTTGCTCGTCGGGCATTCGCGATAGGCGATCACGTCGGCCGTGTGGTTGGTGATGATGTCGAGATAGATCTTCATGCCACGTGCATGCACGGCATCGACGAGCTCGCGCATCTCGGCCTCGGTACCGAAATGCGGATCGACGGTCGTGAAGTCGGTGATCCAGTAGCCGTGGTACCCGGCAGATTCCTCGCCGGGCCCGCCCTGCACGGGCTTGTTCTTGTAGATCGGGCCCAGCCAGATTGCCGTCGCGCCGAGCCCCTGGATGTAATCGAGACGCGTGATGAGCCCGCGCAAGTCGCCACCGTTGTAGAAACCCTTGGACGTCGGATCGAAACCCGTGCGCAACCGATCGCCTTCGAGTCCGCCGCGATCGTTCTGCGAGTCGCCATTCTCGAAGCGATCGGGCAACAGGAAGTACACGACCTCGCGCTCGGGTGTCCGAGCGCGCACGGCCTCGGGCGCTGGGGCAAGCTGCGGCGCTGCGATGGCATGAATCGTCAGCAAGGATGTTGCAGCGATCGTGGCTATCCTTCTCGTCGCCATTCTTCGAAGCGAAAAAACCACAGACGTGCTCATCGACTTCCCCACCCGTTGATTGCAGCCCGAACGCATTGAACCGGATCGTGCCGTTGCGGCGCCACAGTCCTGCATACGTTTTCATCCAATGCAATCGTATGCATGGATTGCAGGGGATTTCACCCCACGCCTACGATCATCGCTGCGGTGTTCCGCGCCGCTCCAACAAGATCATCAGGGGGACTCAAACACATGGTCACGCGTTCAGCGTCGATGACGTCTCATATTAGCCACGACATCCGGTCGATCAGCCGCCGCAGCGGCCGCTCTGCCGTCTCGATCGCCGTGGCCATTGCGCTCGCCTCTCCGGCGGCTCTGCAGGCACAAAACACGACCACCAAAGACGATGATTTGCAAGAAATCGTCGTCACCGGCTTCAAGGCGAGCCTCGAGAACTCCGCCGAGTTCAAGAAGAACTCGTCCTCGATCGTCGAGGTGGTCACCGCCGAAGAAATCGGCAAGCTGCCCGATGCGTCGATCGCCGAGTCGATCGCCCGTCTGCCCGGACTCACCGCTCAGCGCCTCAATGGTCGCGGCCAGGTGATCAGCGTGCGCGGCCTCGGTCCCGACTTCACGAGCTCCTTGCTCAACGGTCGCGAACAGGTCAGCGTCGGTGACAACCGCGGCGTCGAATTCGACCAGTATCCCTCCGAGCTGCTGTCGGGCGTGGTCGTCTACAAGACGCCGGACGCCACGCTGACCGGTCAGGGCCTCGGCGGTACGGTCAATCTGCGCACGGTGCGTCCGCTCGAATACGGCAAGCGCGCCATCGCCGCGAACCTGCGCTACGAAATGAACGAGATCGACGCGCTGAACGCCGGCGCCGACGACACGGGCCTGCGCTACTCGGCGTCGTATATCGATCAGATCGGTGATGGCACGGTCGGCGTTGCGCTCGGTTTCGCGCACATGTCGAACCCGAGCCAGGAAGAGCGTTTCAATGCCTGGGGTTACGCCGACGGTCCGGCCAACAACAAAGTCATTGGTGGTTCCAAGCCTTTTGCCCGCTCGGGCGATTTGAACCGCGACGGCTTCATGGGTGTACTCGAATTCAAGCCGAGCGACACCTTCTCGGCCGCCATCGACGTTTACTACTCCGAGTTCGAAGAGACGCAGTACCTGCGTGGCATCGAGTTGCCGCTGCAGTGGTCGGCCGCGTCGCTGCAGAGCGGCTACAGCGCTTCGGGTGGCCTCATCACCAAGGGTCAGTTCAACGGCGTGAAGGGCATCGTTCGCAACGATATCAACCTTCGTGACGCGGAACTCTTCGCAGCGGGTCTCAACACCAAGTTCGCCATGGGCGAGACATGGACGGGCGAACTCGACGTGAGCAACTCGCGCACCAAGCGCAAGGACCTCATCATCGAGACCTACTCGGGCACCGGCCCGGGCGGCACCGGCGCCACCGACAACATGGGCTTCACCATGGGTGACACGGGCGCGCTGTTCACCTCGACCGTCAACTACGCCAATCCGTCGCTGATCAAGCTGACCGACCCGGGTGGTTGGGGCCAGACCGGCTATTACAACAACCCCTCGGTCGAGGACGAGCTCACGCAGTTCCGCGTCAGTGCGGATCGTGATCTCGACGGCAAGATCTCCGGCGTCACCGTCGGCGTGAACTACACCGACCGCAGCAAAGATTTGGTCGTCGACGAGTATTTCCTGAGTCTTGCAGGTACGGCGACCAGCGCCAACATCGCAAACCCGATCGGCACCACCAACCTGAGCTTCCTCGGTATCAATAGCGGCATGGTCAGCTACGACCCGCTCGCGATCATCGAGAACGGCACCATGGTCAAGCGCCGCAACTCGAACTGGGACGTTCGCATCAAGAGTTGGCAAGTCGAAGAAAAGGTCACCACGGGTTACGTGAAGTTCGACGTCGAAACCGAGATGGGCTCGCGACCGCTGACCGGAAACTTCGGCGTGCAGGTCGTACAGACCGACCAGGGCTCGACCGGTGATGCGGCACTCAACGATTACGGCGTCGTTCGTGGCACTCGCGTGAGCGGTGGCACGAAGTACACCGAAGTGCTGCCGAGCCTGAACCTCACCCTGGCGACGGGTGACGATCAGTTCGTGCGCTTCGCGGTGGCACGGACGCTCGCTCGTCCACGCATGGACGAGATGAACGCCAGCCGCAACTTCAGCTTCAACCCGGCCAATGCCACGCAGACGGATATCAACCGTTCGCCGTGGAGCGGCGGTGGTGGCAACCCGGAACTGAAGCCGTGGCTCGCCCGCGCGTTCGACCTGTCTTACGAGAACTATTTCTCTGATCGCAAGGGCTACGTCGCCGTTGCCGGCTTCTACAAAGATCTGGAGAACTACATCTTCGTGCAGCCCGAGCTGTTCGACTTCGCCGGATACCCGACGGGCGGCATCACGCCGCGCCTCACGCAGGGTCTCTATTACGCTCCGCGTAACGGTGATGGCGGCAACATCTACGGTGCCGAATTCACTGCACAGCTGACGGGCGAAATGCTCTCGCCCGCCCTGTCGGGTTTCGGCGTGCTGCTGAATGCCTCGAAGACCAAGACCAGCATCGAAGATCCGGATAGCCCGGGTCGTGCGTTGCCCGGGTACTCGGAAGACGTCGTCAACCTGACGCTGTTTTACGAAGCCCAGGGTTTCTCGGCGCGTGTCAGCAACCGTTATCGCTCGGACTTCCTCGGTGAGGTGTCGGGCTTCGGTAATGGCCGTACCTTCCGCCTCGTCGAAGGGGAATCGGTCATCGATGCGCAGCTCGGTTACCGCTTCTCGGGTCGTCTCGAGGGCGTGAGCGTGATGCTGCAGGGCTTCAACCTCAACGACGAGCGTTTCGGCACGTTCAACGAGGTCGACGCTCGCCAGGTCATCGACAGCCAGCGTTACGGCCGCAGCTACATGCTCGGCGTGTCCTGGTCGGCGAAGTAATACCGACTCACAAACAAGACGACTGAGATCGTCATGAGCCCCTGTCACGTTGCCGTGACAGGGGCTTTTTTTATTGAGAGCCTGCGCTCGAGCGGCAACCGTCTCGGTTAGAGTTGCTGCAAGCATGGAGTTTTCGGTGACGGAATCCCCCGCGATCAAAAAGATTGTCATCGTCGGTGGCGGCACGGCAGGCTGGATGGCCGCCGCGACCTGCGCGCGCGTATTCGGCGAGCGGCTCGACATCACGCTCGTCGAATCCGAGGAAATCGGCATCGTCGGCGTAGGCGAGGCGACGATTCCGCAGATACACCTGCTCACCCAACTGCTCGGCATCGACGAAGACGATTTCCTGCGTCGGATCAACGGCACCTTCAAACTGGCCATCGAATTCGTCGGCTGGGGAAAACCCGGCGAGTCCTATCTGCATGCCTTTGGTCCCATCGGACGCGGACTTGGCATGGCGGAGTTTCAGCACTATTGGTGGCGGGCTCAGGCCGCTGGCCGCTTGCCGGCTGGCGATCATTTGTGGAACTACTCGCCCGCTGCCGTAGCCGCACGCGCCAATCGGTTCGCGCGACTCGATCGCATCGAGGGTCTACCACACGGGCTCGCACACGCCTTTCATTTTGATGCCGCGCTCGTCTCACGGTATCTGCGAAGCCACGCTGAAAAGCGCGGCGTGCGACGCATCGAGGGGCGCATCCAGAACGTCCTGCAGGACGAGCACGGCTTCATCAGCGCCCTGCAAATCGACGGTGAACGTCGTATCGAGGGTGACTTCTTCATCGACTGTTCGGGGTTTCGTGGCCTCGTGATCGAAGGCGCCTTGCACGCAGGTTACGAAGACTGGACGCACTGGCTGCCCTGCGATCGCGCCATGGCCGTGCCCTGCGAGTCGGCAAGCCCTCTCTTGCCGTATACCCGCGCCAGCGCCCGTGCGGCGGGCTGGCAGTGGCGCATCCCGCTGCAACACCGTATCGGCAACGGTCATGTCTACTCGAGCGCGTGGATGAGCGACGACGAGGCGACGGTGTTGCTGCTTGCCAATCTCGACGGCAAACCGCTTGCCGACCCACGCCCATTGCGTTTTACCACCGGCCGTCGACGCAAGTTCTGGGACAAGAACTGCGTCGCTCTCGGTCTTGCCAGCGGTTTCATGGAACCTCTCGAGTCGACCAGCATTCATCTCGTGCAGTCGGGATTGTCGCGGCTGCTGACGCTTTTTCCGCCGCAGCGACACTGCAGTGCGCTCGCCGACGAATACAACCGGCAATGCATCTTCGAGTTCGAGCGCATTCGCGACTTTCTGATCCTGCACTATCACCTCAATGGTCGCGACGAACCCTTCTGGCAGGACCGACGCAACATGCGCATCCCCGATTCTTTGGCGGCCAAGATGGAACTCTTCCGCGAGGAAGGACGCATTCATCGCGAAGCCGATGAACTGTTCACCGAAGTCGCGTGGTTGCAGGTCATGACCGGTCAGGGCTTGCGGCCACGCCGCCATCATCCGCTCGCCCACTTGGCGAGCGATGCACAGGTCGAAGAGTTTCTGCAATTGGTACGCGATCGCGTGGGGAAGACCGTGGCGATGCTGCCCGATCATGCCGAATTCATTGCACGGCATTGCCGTGCGGAGGCCGCCTGATGTCTGCCCACGACGATCAGCGACTGCGCTCGGTAGCCATCATCGGCGGTGGCTCAGCCGGCTGGATGGCGGCGGCCGCGCTCGCCAACGCCGTGAAACACGCGAAGATCACGGTGGTCGAGTCCGAAGAAATCGGTACCGTCGGTGTCGGCGAAGCGACCATCCCACCGATCAAACTCTTCAACGCCCGACTCGGCATCGATGAAAACGAATTCGTCCGGCAAACACAGGGCTCTTTCAAGCTCGGCATCGAATTCGTCGATTGGGCCCGCAAGGGCAACCGCTATTTCCACCCCTTCGGTCCCTACGGTGCAGATTTCGATGCCGTACCGCTACATCAGTACTGGCTGCGTGAGCGCCAACGCGGCGACCGTACCGACATCGGCGAATACTCGATGGCGTGGGTCGCGGGTCGCGCCGGCAAGTTCGACCAACCGAGTCGCGATCCGAGACTCGCAAAAAGCACGTTCGACTACGCGTACCATTTCGACGCGGGTCTCTACGCACGCTATCTTCGCGGCTACTCCGAGAGTCGCGGTGTCACCCGACTCGAGGGCAAGATCGTCGATGTGATGCTGCGCGCCGATGGTCACATCGAGGGCGTGCGACTCGCGGATGGTCGCGAAGTGCATGCCGATTTCTTCGTCGACTGTTCGGGTTTTCGCGGTTTGCTCATCGAGGGCGCCCTAAAGAGCGGCTACGAAGACTGGACCCATTTTCTACCCTGCGATCGCGCGGTCGCCGTACCCTGCGAGTCGGCGGGCGTATTCACGCCCTACACGCGCTCGACGGCGCGTGAGGCCGGATGGCAGTGGCGCATTCCGCTGCAGCATCGAATCGGCAATGGCTACGTCTATTGCAGTCGATTCATCAGCGATCAGTCCGCGACCGATACGCTGCTCGCCAATCTCGACGGCAAACCTCTGGCCGATCCGCGACCGCTGCGTTTCGTCACCGGCCGCCGGCGCGCGTTCTGGAATCGCAACTGCGTGGCCATCGGGCTCGCGGCCGGCTTCATGGAGCCGCTGGAGTCAACCAGTCTGCATCTGATCCAGACCGGCATCACACGTATGCTTGCCCTGTTTCCCGATCGCCGCTTCGACGAGCTCGCGATTCGCGAGTACAACCGACTCACCGCCCTCGAATACGAAGGGATCCGCGATTTTCTGGTGCTGCACTATCACGCGACCGTGCGCGACGACTCGGAGTTGTGGCGCGCCTGCGCAGCCATGGTCATCCCCGATTCATTGCAATACAAGATGGAGCACTTTCGCTCCCGCGGACGACTCGTCTCGACATCGCTGGAACTCTTCCAGAATCCGTCCTGGCTCGCCGTCTTCGTCGGCCAGTTAGTCGAGGCGCAGGCCTACGATCCGCTCGTCGATCAACGCACGGACGTCGATGCCTCGCGCTATCTAAGCGGCCTGCGTCGAGCGATCGCCGAAACTGCGGCCGCGATGCCGACGCATCGTGAATACATCGAGGCCCACTGTCGCGCACTGCGCGCTAGCTGAAGATCAACCAAATCGCGCCGACCAGCGCGACGAGTCCGATGCTCGCGAGCACATCGGTACGGCGCCAACGGGCATCGATGACGGGTACTGGTTCACTCTTGCCGCCGCCGACCGTCAACGAATCGACCTGCGCCGCATCGGGCGCCGGTGTCGCGAGGCTCACCACGATCAGCACGGCCGCGCAGATGACGAACAGGAAAATCGCGAAGTGCAAGAAGTTCATGCCGACGAACCATCCGAGCCAACCATCGCCGACGAGATCGCGATTGAGTTCGAGCACCAGGCGTGACATACCAAGGACGAATCCGGTGAGCAGGGCCGCCAACGCACCCTGAGAATTCACTCGCCCCCAAAAAATGCCGATCAAAAATACGGCGGCGATCGGCGGCGAGATGTAGGCCTGCACACTCTGCAGATACTGATAGAGCTGTCCCGACACCAGCTTCATCATCGGAATCCATGCCAGACCGAAACCCACCATGACGAGCGTGGCCACTTGACCCACGATCACGAGTTCGCGTTCCTGCGCCTGCGGTTTGAGCTTGCGGTAGACATCCCAGGTGACGAGCGTCGAGCAGGAATTGAACACCGACGACAAGGAACTCATCAGCGCCGCGAGCAAACCTGCGACCACGAGACCGCGCAGGCCCTCGGGCAATAGCGTGCTCACCAGCGTCGGCAGGGCGGCATCGGGTGAACTGAGTACGAGCTCGCCGCGACTCGCGAGCACGTGGGCGATGATTCCCGGAACCACGAAGATGAAGAGCGGCAGCAACTTGAGGACGCCCGCAAAAATCGCACCACGGCGGGCTTCCTGGATGTTTTTGGCTGCCAGCACACGCTGCACGATGAATTGATCGGTACACCAATACCAAACGCCGAGAATCGGTGCGCCGAGCAATATCCCGGTCCACGGAAAGTTGGGATCCGTGGCCGGCTTCCACATATCTAGAAAATCGGTGCCCGCCTCCGCAGCCATGACATCCCAGCCGCCCACGGCCTGCAGACCGATCCAGGTCACCATGCTCGCACCGGCCAGCATGACGAACATCTGCATCATGTCGGTGTAGAGCACCGCGCGCATGCCGCCGAATACGGTGTAGATGCCGGTAGCGACCACGACGATGAACGCGCCCGTCCAAAAATCGATGCCCATCAACGCTTCGAAGACGATACCGCCAGCGAAAATGGTGACCGAGATCTTGGTGAGCACGTAGCCCACGATCGAAATCACTGCGAGATACCAGCGCGCGGCGGGCGAGTACCGCCGCTCGAGAAACTCGGGCATGGTGTAGACGCCACTGCGCAGATAAAACGGCACGAAGAACCAGCCGAGCAGCAACA
>RGYP01000290.1 GCA_010031985.1 Gammaproteobacteria bacterium | reverse complement strand
GAGCCGGCCCTCGAGTCGATCGTCCTGCCACGCGACGTGACTGCACACGTATTCGTGAAAACCGAGATTCGCGGCAATCTCGGGCACGTAGAGATCCACGGTCGCCGACATCAGCACCAGGTGATCGCCGACGGTGCGGTGATGGGCGATGCAGTTCAGCGCTTCGCGAAAGCAGCCGCGCGCGATGAGTCGCCGAACGAAAGCCGTGGTCCATGCCTCGACCTGCTCGCGGCGTGCTCCGCCCATCACGGCGTGAAGCAACTCGCCTTTCAATCGGCCGCGATCGCGATCGACAACGAGAAATCGTAGCAAGGCAGGCAATGCGGCGAGGAAGCCGAACAGTCGCAGCGGATGACGCAGCGCAAACCCCGCCACGTAACCGATCAGGGTGTCGCGACGGGTGATGGTGCCATCGAGATCAAAGAAAACCAGCCGCGGAGCGGGCTCGCGTGGATTTTCGAGGTCGTCCACGCGAGCCGCCGATCACTTGCCCGTGAGCTGTCGCAACACGTACTGCAGGATGCCGCCGTGTCGGTAGTAGTCGCGCTCTTTCGGCGTGTCGATGCGTACGCGCACGGTGAAGACGATGGGTTTGCCGCCGTCTTCGGGGGTGGCGGTGACGGTCACCTTGCGTGCTTCGGCATTTTCGAGATCGCCGAAGTCGAAGGTCTCGCGTCCGGTGAGGCCAAGGCTCTGCGCATTTTGTCCGTCGACGAATTGGCAGGGCAGTACGCCCATGCCGATGAGGTTGCTGCGATGGATGCGCTCGAAGCTCTCGGCGATCACGGCCTTCACACCGAGCAACATGGTGCCCTTTGCTGCCCAGTCCCGCGAGGAGCCGGTGCCATATTCTTTGCCCGCGAGTACTACGAGCGGCGTACCGCTCGCCTGATATTTCATCGAGGCGTCGTAGATCGACATCTGCTCGCCGCTCGGGATGTGGATGGTGACGCCACCTTCGGTGCCCGCTGCCAAAAGGTTGCGCAGGCGGATGTTGGCGAAGGTGCCGCGCATCATCACCTCGTGGTTGCCGCGACGTGCGCCGTAGGAGTTGAAGTCGGCTTTCTGCACGCCATGCGCTTCGAGATACTTGGCGGCGGGGCTGCCCTTGGCGATGTCGCCCGCGGGCGAGATGTGATCGGTGGTGACCGAATCACCGAGCAAGGCGAGCACGCGCGCACCACGGATCGGCTTCACGGCGCTCGGCTGCATGCCCATGCCGTCGAAGTAGGGCGGATTGCGCACGTAGGTCGATTTTTCGTCCCACGCGTAGAGTTTGCCTGCCGGCACCTCGATGGCCTGCCAGAGTGCATCGCCCGCGAACACATCGCCGTAACTGCCGCGGAACATGCCCGAATCGATGGAGGCGCGTACCGTGGCGGCAACTTCTTGCGGCGTCGGCCAGATATCTTTGAGGAATACGGGCTTGCCGTCACGATCGTTGCCGAGCGGCTCGCTGTTGAGGTCGATGTCGGTGGTGCCCGCCAACGCATAGGCCACGACGAGCGGCGGCGAGGCGAGGAAGTTCATTTTCACTTCCGGATGCACACGCCCTTCGAAGTTGCGGTTACCCGAGAGCACCGAGGTGGCAATCACGTCGCCGGCTTTGACGGCGGCGGAAATCTCGGGCTTGAGTGGACCCGAATTGCCGATGCAGGTCATGCAGCCATAGCCCGTGACGTGAAAGCCCACGGCGGCGTAGTCGTCGAGCAACTGCGCTTTGCTGAGATAGTCGGTGACCACCTTCGACCCGGGCGAAAGGCTGGTTTTGACCCACGGTTTGGCACGCAAGCCGCGCGCCGCGGCATTGCGGGCGAGCAACGCGGCGCCGAGCATGACCGATGGGTTCGAGGTGTTGGTGCAGCTCGTAATGGCCGCGATCAGCACGGCGCCGTCGCGCACCTCGTAGCCCGCAGCCTGCGCACCGGCGCTGTGGCCCGATGCGACCGCACCGATGCCCGTTGCCGTCGGATTTTTCTTGGCGCGTTCTTCGGACATCTGCGACAACGTCTTGCGATACACCTGCTTGAGGCTGCGAACCGGAACGCGATCCTGCGGCCGCTTCGGACCGGCGAGCGAAGGCTCCACGGTCGAGAGGTCGAGTTCGAGCACGTCGGTGTAGTCGGCTTGCGGCGCGCCGTTGTAGCGCCAGAAGCCCTGTGCCTTGGCGTAGGCTTCGACGAGGGCGATCTGTGCCGCTGGTCGCCCCGAGAGTTCGAGGTAGCGCAGGGTCTCTTCGTCGATCGGGAAGATGCCGCAGGTGCTGCCGTACTCGGGCGCCATGTTGGCGATCGTCGCGCGATCGGCAAGCGGCAGAGTGGCGAGACCGTCACCAAAATATTCGACGAACTTCTCGACCACGCCCTTTTTGCGCAGCATTTCGGTGACGGTGAGCACGAGATCTGTGGCGGTGGCGCCCGGCTGCAGTTGGCCAGTGAGTTTGAAGCCGACGACCTGCGGGATGAGCATGGTGACCGGCTGGCCGAGCATGGCAGCTTCGGCTTCGATGCCACCCACGCCCCAGCCGAGCACGCCAAGTCCATTGATCATGGTGGTGTGCGAGTCGGTGCCCACCAGCGTGTCGGGATAAGCCTGCGGTCGCTGGCCATCGTGGTTCTCGAAGACGACGCGAGCGAGGTATTCGAGGTTGACCTGATGGACGATGCCGGTGTTGGGCGGCACGACCTTGAAATTGCGGAATGCGGTCTGGCCCCACCGCAGGAACGAGTAACGCTCGCCGTTGCGCTCGAATTCGATTTTGGTGTTCTGTGCCAGCGCGTCGGCGGTGCCGTAATGATCGACCTGCACCGAGTGGTCGATGACCAGTTCCGCAGGCGCGAGCGGATTCACC
>RGYP01000289.1 GCA_010031985.1 Gammaproteobacteria bacterium | reverse complement strand
TCAGGCGAGCAGGCGGCGGAGCAGGCCGCAGTACATCCGGTGCAACAAATCGATTTCTTCGACGCGGATGCCTTCGTTGACCTTGTGGATGGTCGTGTTGGTGACGCCGAGTTCGATCACCTGTGCACCCATCGGGGCGATGAAGCGCCCATCCGACGTACCGCCACCGGTCGAAAGCTTGGGCGCGGCGCCGGTGACGTCTTTCACGGCCTCGGCGGCCGCCTGCGAGAGCGCGCCCGGCGGCGTGTAGAACGGCTCGCCTGAGACGTACCACTCGAGCGTGTAGCGAACACCATGTTTTTGCAGGATGTCTTCGACGATTTGTTTGAGCGCGTCGACGGTCTGCACCGGCGAGTAGCGCAGATTGAAGCGCGCCTTGAGTTCGCCCGGGATGACGTTGGGTGCGCCCGTGCCGGCGTTCAAATTCGAGATCTGAAAGCTCGTGGGCTGGAAATATTCGTCGCCGGCGTCCCATTTTCGCGCCGTGAGTTCGGCGAGTGCCGGCGCGAGCGTGTGCACCGGATTTTCGGCCTGATGAGGATAGGCCACGTGGCCCTGCACGCCGTGCACGGTGAGGCGGCCCGAGAGCGAACCGCGGCGACCGATCTTGATGGTGTCGCCGACGGCTTGTTCGCTCGAGGGTTCGCCGACGACGCAGTAGTCGATGCGTTCGCCGCGGGCGTTGAGGGTCTCGACGACGCGCTTGGTGCCATCGACCGAGGGGCCTTCTTCGTCGCTGGTGATCAAAAATGCGATCGTGCCGCGGTGGCGCGGATGGGCGCCGACGAATTCTTCGGTGGCGGTGATCATGGCCGCGAGACCGCTTTTCATGTCGGCCGCGCCGCGTCCGTAGAGCACGCCATCGCGGATGGTCGGCACGAAGGGGTTGCTGCGCCATTCTTCGAGTGGCCCGGTCGGCACGACGTCGGTATGGCCTGCGAAGCAGAGCAGTGGCCCCTCGCCACGCCGGACCGCCCAAAAATTCTCGACGTTGCCGTAACGCAGCGTTTCGACGGTGAACCCCAGCGCCTCGAGACGCTTACCCATGACCTCCTGACAGCCGGCATCGGCCGGGGTGACGGAGTTGCGGGCCATGAGGTCCTGTGTGAGTGCGAGGGTCGCCGACATGGGGCGACCTTATAGAGGCGAGGACCGCGGGATGCAAGCGACCGCACCGACCCGCCCGCCCGTTCGCGCATGAAATATTTCTGAAACATAACTGACATATCGTGCCGGCTCCTGTCACGGAGGTTTCATCGTGTTGAAAAAGACGCTGTTTTTGCTGGCTGCCACCGCGGTTTCAGCGACCCTGGCCCCGCTCGCGCCCGCACAGGCCGCCCGCGACTTCATCAACGTCGTCGGCTCATCGACGGTGTACCCCTTCACGACCACCGTGGCCGAGCAGTTCGGTCGTCAGGGTCGATTCAAGACCCCGAAGGTCGAGAGCACCGGCACCGGCGGCGGTATCAAGCTCTTTTGCAACGGCGTCGGGCCGCAGCATGCCGACATCGTCAATGCCTCGCGGCGGATGAACGCCTCGGAGTTCGACACCTGCAAGAAGAACGGCGTCAATGCGATCGTCGAAGTGCGCGTGGGCTACGACGGTCTGACGATTTCCGAGAACAAGCGCGGTCCCAAACTCGACCTGACCCGCAAGCAGGTTTATCTGGCGCTCGCCAAGCAGATTCCGGACCCGTCGAATCCGACGGTGCTGATTGCGAACCCGTACACGCGCTGGAGCGAGATCGACAAATCTTTGCCCAATACCAAGATCGAGGTGCTGGGGCCTCCGCCTACTTCGGGCACGCGTGATTCGTTCCACGAGTTGTACATGGAGGCTGGCTGCCGGACCTACCCGTGGCTCAACACGCTGCGTGGTCAGGACGAGAAGCGCTTCAAGCGCGTCTGTCACACCATGCGCGAGGACGGCGCCTTCGTCGAGGCGGGCGAGAATGACAACCTGATCGTGCAGAAGCTCGAAGCGAATCCGAATGCTGTCGGCATCTTCGGGTTCAGCTTCCTCGAGGAAAACCTCGACAAGCTGCGCGGTTCGAAGATCGAGGGCGTCGAGCCGTCTTTCGAGACGATTTCTTCGGGCAAGTATCCCGCATCGCGTCCGCTTTTCATTTACGTCAAGAAGGCGCACATCGGCGTGATTCCCGGCCTGCAGGAATTCGTCAATGAATATGTGAGCGACAAGGCGCTCGGCGAGGAGGGCTATCTCGCGGATCGCGGTCTCGTGCCGCAGCCGAAGTCGGATCTGGCGAAGACGCGAGCGGATGTGAAGTCGCTCAAGAATTTCGCGCCGTAATTTCAGGCACTACTCCCAAAAGAGGGTTTCCTCATGACAATTCGGAAGATCACCGCTGCCGCGATCATCGCGGCGGCGACGGGGGCGGCTTGCCTTGCCAACGCGCAGACGAGCTCTACTAGCGAACTCGAGCAGCTCAAAGCACAGCTCGCGATGCTGCAGGAGCGGCTCGCAGCTCTGGAAGCCGCGCAGACGGCGCAGGCTGCGACGACCACCGAGTTGCAAGACTCGATCGATCGCACCTCCGACAACCTGGCGCGCACCGTGGGCGAGGGCGCGAGCTCGGGTTGGCTCGGCCGTTGGGTGTGGAAGGGCGATCTTCGGGTGCGCAACGAGAATATCGATCAGGAAGCGACGCTCACCGACCGCAATCGCAATCGGTTTCGCTTGCGGGTCGGCGCCTTTGCGCGCGTCAACGACACCACGCGGGTGGAGTTGCAACTCACGACCGGCGAGGGTGCGGACGCGCGTTCGTCGAATCAGTCGTTCAGCGATGCCAATTCGCGCAAACCGCTCGACGTCGACACGGCGTACGTCGAGTGGGCGCCCACCGACCAGTGGAAGTTCAC
>RGYP01000288.1 GCA_010031985.1 Gammaproteobacteria bacterium | reverse complement strand
TTGCCGCGTGAATATCGAGAGCGCGCGGAGCGCGAGTACCCGGAGATGCCTCGCTCATTTACGACAAAGGCTATTCGGCGACCGACAATAGAATCTCGATTCGTGGTCTCTCGCCGACCCGAGGTCGCGTCAACGTGGCCATCCTGGTCGACGGTATCGACACTTCGAGCGAAAGCATCTCTTTCGGCGGTGGATCGCTGTTGGCCACTAACCGACTGCTCGATCTGCAGGCCGTAGAAATCGTCAAAGGTCCGCAGTCGGCACTCTACGGACGCAGCGCGTTCGCCGGCGCCGTTCAATACGTGACCAAGGACCCTTCGAAGATTTCCGAGGGCAACATCCGTGGCTCCTACGGCGATTACGGCCGATACGATCTGTCGGGTAGCTGGAGCGGGCCGCTGAGCGACAGCTTCGGGCTGCGTCTGAATGCGGTGTATTGGAATCAGGACGGCATCTACACCAATACGGTGACCGGCAACAAAGTCGGTGACGGTGATGGTTGGGGGCTCGCGCTCACCGGGAAATGGGAGCCGACCGAAAACATGACCGCCAAGCTGCGTGTCGAATACGCAGACGATCATTACGGTCAGTTCCCCACCGTGCAGATGCCCATTAATTTGGTGAGTGTCCGTCCGACGGCGGGGTCGCAGTGTCTCGTGGTGGGTACCGGTGCCGCGGTAGCAGCGGTCAGCGGTCGCTGTCCGACCGGTAGCCAGCGTGTTTACTCGGGGACTACCGTGCTGCCGCCGGGCTTCGCGTTGCCGCCGGGGTCGGGCAACCCCGCGTATCCCGGAACATTCTTTGGTAGCAACCACGTGTACTCGTCAGTGGGGCTCGTGCCGAAGGCGAGTCAGCTCGCGGTCAAGCTCGATCGCAACCCGTACACCGGCGGCGAATACGAGGGCAGCAACCGTGAGGTGTTGCGCGCGTCGGCGATTCTCAACTGGACGGCGGAGCACGGTACCTTCACCGCGCTCACCGGGTACACCGACGCCCACTTCAGTTTCGACGAAGACGGCGACTTCGACTCGGGTGTGGTGAACGGCGTCGATCTCGCCTCGCGTGCGGCCCGTTTCGACAACGAAAACGACACCAAGCAGTTCAGTCAGGAATTGCGCTACCGCTCGGACTTCGATGGTCCCTTCAACCTCATGGCGGGCGTGCTGTACTGGCAGGAGAAGGCCGCCCAGACCACGCGGTCGATCAATATTTTCTGCTTGTCGCCCGTGCCGTCGAACACGTTCTTCCCGGGGCAGCCGCCGATTCCGGCGAGCTGCACGCAGGGTGGGCGAGTGCTCACGGCCAATCAGGTGATGGCGCAGATGACGCCGATTCCGCGCCTCAACGCGCGCGATATCGAACACACCTCGATGTTCGGCATGCTGGAGTACGAGTTCACCGACAGCTTCAAAGTTTCGCTCGAAGGCCGCTACGCCGACGAGACCGAGACGGTGGTCGGCGTGAACTGCTCGGCGAGTCTGACGACGCCGGGTGCCGGGCCCCCGGGCACGCCGCCGGTCGCGTGTCAGGATCCCTCGTTCCCGGGCTTCCAGGTGTTCGGTCCGTCGATCAACTATCTCTATCCGTTCTTCAATCCGTTCGCGCCCTCCGCTCCGGGAGCCGGGGTGCGTCAGGCGCCGGGCACGCCGGTCGAACTCGAGAGCACGCACAGCTACTTCGCGCCGCGGGCGACGCTCGAGTATCGAGCGAACGACAACGCGCTCTACTACCTCACCTGGGCGAAGGGCGTGAAGCCGGGCGGCATCTCGACCGTCACCGCCGGTTCGTGGCAGGACGCGGATTACGATGGGCTCTACGAAGAGTTCAAGTTCAAGGACGAGAAGATCCAGGAGTACGAACTCGGCGCGAAGTTGCAGACGGAGGATGGCCGGCTGCGTTTCAATCCGGCGGTCTTCCTGATCAAGTACGAGGACAAGCAGACGGGCGCGCAGCTCATTACGCCCTCTGGGATCGCGGTGGGTCGACTGCTCAACGCCGGCAAGGCCGAGGTCGAGGGTCTCGAGCTCGATGCGCAGTGGGCGCCGAGTGCGAATTGGCTGTTCGGGCTCAACTACTCGTTCCTGCGCACCAAGTTCACCGACTTCCCGTTCACTTCGGCTTCGGCGACCGACGCGGTGCGCGTGAATGGCTGCGGGCGGCAATTCGACACTGCGGCAAATGCGCGGCTGTGTTACTTCAATTTGAAGGGTAACGAGCTCGAGCGAGCGCCGAAGCACTCGGTGGTGGGGCTCGCTCGCTGGTCGACCCCGATGGGCGATTTCTTCGGTGGTTCGGGTGCGCGATTCTTCATCGAGGGTGACATGCAGTATCAGTCGACGCGATTCGTCGACTTCTTCAATCGCGTGCAGCTTGATAGCTACACGGTCGGCAACCTGCGTATCGGCGTCACCTCCGATCGCTGGGACGTGCTCGTCTACGCGAACAACGTGACCGACGACGACACCATTCAGGGCGGCTCGGCCAACCCCGGTGACGTGGCGCAGTCGCTTGCTGATCCGTCGAACTTCTCGCCCGCCAACACGACTGGGCTGACGATGCCGGATCCGCGTATCATCGGCATACGCTTCGGCTATCGGTTCGGGGGCAATTGAACGAATCGATCACGGACCGAATCAAGGTAGGGGTAACAACTACCGACTCGAAGGGCTGCGACCACGCGTGGGTCGCAGCCCTTTTTCTTTCTGCGTCCGACGGGGCGCCGACCTAAGATCAGGCGAGTATCGATGCGGTTGGAGGGGGTCATGTCGAAGAGCTCCAAATGGTTGTCTGCGCTCGTCGTAGCGCTGCCGCTGAGTGCGGCTTTGCCGTCTGCCGCCGCGTCGGACGCAGAAAGAAAAAGGGCTGCGACCCACGCGTGGT
>RGYP01000287.1 GCA_010031985.1 Gammaproteobacteria bacterium | reverse complement strand
CCCGATAGCTCGGCTGCTGCTGCGCCGGACGGGTCTGCCAACTGGTCGGATTCCAAGCCTGATGTTCGGGAGTTTTCATGGCGCGCCAGAGCTTTCGGGGCCCTCATTCTAGCCTGACGGGCCGCTCGGCACGCTTGGCCTCTTGCCAGAGCCGCTCCCAGGCCTCGGCATCGAGGCTCGCAAGTTCGGTGCCGGCCGCGGCAGCAAGCCGCTCCATGTGCGCGAAGCGGCGCTCGAATTTTTCGTTGGTGCCACGCAGGGCGGCCTCCGGATCGAGCTTCAAATGTCGCGCCCAATTGGCGATCACGAACAGCAAGTCGCCGAGCTCGTCGTGCTGACGCGCCGGACCTTCGGCCTCGGCGAGCGTCGCCTCGAATTCGCCGAGCTCCTCGTCGAGCTTGCGACGCAGCCCAGACGCATCGGGCCAATCGAAATTCACGGCGGCCGCCCGTTTGCCGAGCTTCACCGCGCGAGTCAAGGCCGGCAGCGCGAGCGCCACCCCATCGAGCGCACCGCGCTCGCCCGCCACCGCTCGCTCGCCCGCTTTCAAAGATTCCCAGACCTTCGTCTGCTCAAGGGCGGTGATGGTCGTCCGTACATCGAAAACGTGCGGATGACGACGCACTAGCTTGTCGCCGATGCTGCGCGCCACGGCATCGAAATCGAACAACCCGCGCTCCTCGGCGATGCGCGCGAGAAAAACCACTTGAAACAGCAGGTCGCCGAGTTCGTCACGGATGCGCGCGGGGTCGGCGCGCTTTACGGCCTCGGCCACCTCGTAGGCCTCTTCCAGCGTGTGCGGCACGATGCTGTCGAAAGTCTGCTCCCGATCCCAGGCGCAACCCGTCTGCGGATCGCGCAGCTGCCGCATGATCTCGAGCAGACGTTGCAGCGCGTCGCTCATCGACGCGCTCAGGACAATTCGCCGCGCATACTGCGATAGAGCGTCATGAGCATTCCGGCCGTCGCACCCCAGATGTTGTGCGGACCGTAGGGAAAGTCGGTGAACTCGATGCGCTCGCCCTCGAACTCGCGCACTCGACGCACGTGATTGTTGGCGTCGAGCACGTGGGCGAGCGGCACCTCGAACACCCCCTCGACCTCGGTGGCATCGAGACGCAGCGGCAGATCGGGCTGCAAGATGCCCACCACCGGTGTGACACGATAGCCCGAGATCACCAGATGATCGGGTAGAAACCCGAGCACCTCGACGTGCGTGCGCGCGAGACCGATCTCCTCTTCGGTTTCGCGCAGCGCAGCCTCCACGGGACCCTCGTCCTGCGGCTCGATTCGGCCGCCCGGAAAACTGATCTGTCCGGCGTGGGTTTTGAGGTGCGCAGCCCGCTGCGTAAGCAGAATGGTCGCGCCCTCGCGACGCTCGACGAACGGCACCAGTACCGCGGCAGGGATCGGTTCGTCCGGGAAAAACCGCCGCAGGCGCGCACGACGCTCGGGTGTGACCTCGCCGTGCCGCCAATCATTGATCGGGGCGTGACAGGGCTCGCGCAGCAGGCAAGTACGCAGAGACTCCCGCAAATCGGGCGGGTGGCCGAACACGAGGGCAGCATCGGGCATGGGGTATGATTCGCATCCTAACACTTCCAGCGTGACGGGCCCGCCATGGCTCTCGACAGTCTCGACGCCCTCTCTCCCATCGACGGCCGCTACGCGCGCAGCACGCTGCCGCTGCGAGAGCACCTTTCCGAAGCGGCACTGATCCGCCAACGCATTCGGATCGAGGCCGAGTGGCTGCTGGCTCTCGCCAAACGACGACCGATGGGCCTCGCCGCCGCTGCGAACGTTCCGGCATCCGTGCTCGACGTCGCGCGACAGTTGTCGGCCGCGCCGCCCGCCACGGCCGCCGCAGCCGTGAAGGCGATCGAGCAACGCACCAATCACGACGTCAAGGCGGTCGAGTACTACGTGCGCGAGCAGCTCTCGAGTGCTGGAGCGAGCGACGCCGTGCTCGAACTCGTGCATTTCGGCTGCACTTCCGAGGACATCAACAATCTGGCCTATGCCCGCATGCTGCAGGGCGCCAGAGTTGCCCTGCTCGCCGAGCTTGCCGCGATCGGCGCTGCGCTGCGGCAGTTCGCAGATCAGCATGCCGATCTGCCGATGCTCGCACGGACGCATGGCCAGACGGCGAGCCCGACGACGCTCGGCAAAGAATTCGCGAACGTACTGGCACGTCTCGAGCGCGCTCTGTCGCGCTGGCAGCAAGTACCGATCCTCGGCAAATGGAACGGCGCCGTGGGCAATTACAACGCGCATGCCGTCGCCCTGCCGGACAACGACTGGCCGGCGATCGGCGCGGCGTTCGTCGAATCGCTCGGGTTGCAAGCGAACTCGCTCACCACGCAGATCGAGCCGCACGACTGGATCGGTGAGTACTGCGATGCGCTCGCAGCCATCGACGTGGTACTGATCGATTTTTCGCGAGATGTCTGGGGGTACATCAGCCTCGGCTATCTCAAGCAGCGCGCGGTGGCGGGCGAAGTCGGCTCATCGACCATGCCCCACAAGGTAAACCCGATCGATTTCGAAAATGCCGAAGGCAATCTCGGCGTCGCCAACGCGCTGCTGCGGCATTTCGCCGAAAAACTGCCGGTGTCGCGCTGGCAGCGCGACCTCACCGACTCGACGGTGCTGCGCAATCTCGGCGTCGCTCTCGGACACGTGCTGATCGCGGCGCGCGCCTTGCAACGTGGCCTCGGCAAAATCGAGCCCGAGCCGTTGCGCCTCGCCAGCGATCTCGAAAGCGCATGGGAGGTACTCGGCGAGGCCGTGCAGACCGTGCTGCGCGCCGCCGGAGTGCCGAATGGCTACGAGCTGCTCAAAGATTTCACGCGGGGTCGCAGGATCGACGCCAAGTCCTATG
>RGYP01000286.1 GCA_010031985.1 Gammaproteobacteria bacterium | reverse complement strand
TTGATGTTGATGTTATTTTCCTTCGTGGCCGCCCTCGAAGCCGAGGACCTCACGGAAATCACCATTCTCGCGAGCCGCGACCGCCCTGCCGCGCTGCGTTCACCCGTCCAGCAAGTGGGCGCAGCCGAGCTCGCCGATTCGAAGGTGCTGACCGTCAACGAGGCCCTGCGCAAACTGCCGGGCGTGCTCGCCCGTGACGAAGAGGGGCTCGGCCTGCGACCCAACATCGGCATTCGCGGGCTCAACCCGACCCGCTCGTCCAAGGTGCTGTTGCTCGAAGACGGGCTGCCGCTCTCGTTCGCGCCCTACGGCGACAACGCGAGCTACTTCCACCCGGCGCTCGAGCGCTTCGAGCGAATCGAACTGCTCAAGAACGCCGGTCAGATCGCCTTCGGCCCACAGACCATCGGCGGCATCATCAACTACATCTCGGCGCCGACACCGGACGCTTTACAAGGTCGACTCGCCGCGCGCGGCGGCAATCTCGGACTGCGTGCGCTCGATCTCGAGCTCGGCGACCGATTCGAAGAACAGGGCACTGGCTGGCGTCTCGATGCCACGCACAAGCACTCGCGCGGCTCGCGGCGCAACATCGAGCTCGATGCGGCCGACGTCGGTTTGAAGATCGAGCAGGTACTCACCGAGTCGCAATCGCTCACGCTGCGAGTCAACGGCTATCGCGAGCGCTCGCAGGTCCCCTACTCGGGGCTGACTCTCGCCGAGTATCGGGAGGATCCGCGCGGCAATCCGTTCGTCAATGATTTCTTCGAGATCGACAGACACGCCATGGCATTGGTGCATGGTCTGCAAATCAGCGAGGGCACGGTCTTGCGTACTGCGCTGTATCGCACGCGTTTGCAGCGTGACTGGTGGCGACAGGCGAGCAATTCGCGTCAGCGGCCGAACGATGCCAGTGATCCCGACTGCGGTGACATGCGTAATCTTTTGAGCCGCTGCGGGAACGAAGGTCGCGTGCGCGGCTATCGCACACTCGGCATCGAGCCGCGACTGCAAATAGACGGTGATCTGAGCATCGGCATACTTGCCGGCATCGAATGGCGAGCGCTTGCCGGCCTGCGTCATCACCGTGAGTGGCAGGAACGGCTGCAGCTCAATGGCGACACGCCGCGAGCCCGCAGCGCCGGAATCGGCATCAATGCCGGTATGCGTGAAAACAATTTGCGGCGAGTCGAAGCGAACTCGGGCTTCATCGAAGCGACGTTGAATCATCGATCGACGTCGGTCACTGCGGGCCTGCGCTACGAGAATATCCGCTACGCACGCGAAGACCGTCTGCGCGGCACCGCAGGCAATACGAACTTGAACGTCATCGTGCCGGGTATTGCTCTCAGTCGACAACTGACCGACGAGCTCGTGCTGTTCGCCGGCGTGCACAAAGGTTTCGCGCCCCCGCGCGTGGAAGATGCGATCGCGAACAACGGTACGGCGGTCGAGCTTGATGGCGAATACTCCTGGAACACCGAGCTGGGGTTGCGCTGGCGAATCGCTGCGGAGTCGCAGCTTGAACTCACGCTCTTCGACATGGCCTTTGCCAATCAGGTGATTCCGGCAAGCCTCGCTGGCGGTGCCAACGCGACGCTCACCAATGGTGGCCGCACTCTGCATCGCGGCGTCGAATTGCTGGGTGAGTGGCGGGCACGTGATTTCATTGAGCCGCTGGCGACGCTACGACCCCGCGTTCGCCTCGCCGCCAACTGGCTGCGCGATGCGCAATTCGGTGACGCTCGCCCGGCGACGATCATCGATGGCTCGCTGATAGCGGTCGGTGGCAATCGCCTGCCGTATGCTGCGCCCTTTCTCGTGACGCTGACGATCGGTGGTGAGTGGGCGAACGGCCTCTCGGCGCAGATCGAAGGTCATTACGTCGGCTCGATGTACACCGACGACCTCAACACGATCGCCATGAGCAGCGACGGGCAACGTGGTCGACTCGCCGGACACGCGACCTGGAACCTCGCGCTCAATTACCGCGCGAGCGAACAGCTCGAGTGGTTCGCAGGTGCAAAGAATGTGGCGGACCGGCTTTACATTGCCGATCTCAGTCGGGGTATCGTCCCCGGCCCCGCTCGCCAGTTGCAGGCCGGTTTCGAATATCGCTTCTGATCGGGTACCCTTGTCGGCACCATGGACGGCAGCGGCAGCGGCGACAACTCACAACTGAACGTATTCGGCGAACCCCTTGCCGACTGCAGTCACTCACCCAAGACGGGGTGGTTCCGCAGCGGCTGCTGTGAAACCGACGCCGCCGATCACGGGTCGCACACCGTCTGCGCGGTGATGACCGACGAGTTTCTGGCGTTCTCGCGATCGCGAGGCAACGACTTGTCGACACCGCACCCGGAATACGGATTTCCCGGACTGAAAGCCGGTGATCGCTGGTGTCTCTGCGCCGCGCGCTGGCAAGAGGCCTTCGTCGCCGGTCGCGCACCGAAAGTACATCTCAAGGCTACCCATCGGCGTGCACTCGAAGTGTGTGCGCTGGCCGATCTCAAAAATCACGCCATCGATCTTGTCTGAGTCGATCACCAACGACGCCGGGGCGGTGACGTCCCGGGATGCATTCCTGCGTGGCGTGCGCGAGTTGATGCCGGCGTGGCCAGGAATCTTCGCCTGGGGGCTCGTGACCGGCGTTGCCATGGTCAAGTCCGGCCTCAGCGTCACCGAAGCCACGGTGCTCAGCCTCATGGCCTATGCAGGCAGCGCGCAACTTGCGGCTTTGCCGCTGATGGCAACGTTCGCACCCCTTTGGTTGGTGACCCTCACGGCAGTAACGGTGAACTTGCGCTTCGTCGTCTACAGCGTGCTGACTCGCAAACACTTCGCGCATCTCGGCGTCCAGCAACGGCTGTGGTTGGGTTAT